>PWKU01000047.1 GCA_003559635.1 Candidatus Nealsoniibacteriota bacterium
CAATTAATTATTTCGGAGGCTAAGCCTCCGAAAGTCGAAAGTTCTAATATTTCGGAAATAGGGAGGGGTTGGGGTTGAAAATCTACAAAAATGGGAGTTTTTGGAAGGTTGATTATTTTGGTAAAATCTGGTAGTATTGTGCCGTATGAAACAAGTTTTCGGTTATTTTTGGGAAACAGTGAAGGTGGTTATCTTCGCTTTGCTTATTGTGATTCCGATACGCATGTTTTTGTTTTCGCCGTTTATTGTCCGCGGTACATCCATGGAACCCAGCTTTTATGAAGCGGATTACTTGATTGTCGATCAGCTTTCTTACCGTTTTCGAGAGCCTCAGAGAGGGGAGGTTATTGTTTTTCACTACCCTCAAGATCCTCGCAAAAGGCATATAAAACGTATTATCGGGCTTCCGGGTGAAGATGTGATTATCGAGCAGGAAAAAATATTTATCGCCGATAATGAAGAAAGGGTGCTCTTAGAAGAAGATTATCTTCCTCTTGCAAGAACTTTTGGTGAGGAAGTTGTCTCTCTTGAGAGTGATGAATATTTTGTAATGGGAGATAATCGAGGAGCTTCATTTGATTCCCGCAATTGGGGATCACTTCCCAGAGAAGAGATTATCGGAAGGGTGTTTTTTCAGATTTCTCCCTTTAATACTTTTGCGAGAGTAGAAGCTCCGGAGTATTAATATTAAGCATCAAATAATAAACAGCCGGTAGTCGGCAATAACGCAGTTGCACTTTATTCGCCACTTGTTATAAAATGAAGATTATAGATTAATTAGGTTATGCCAAAAAAATTTCAAAGTCCAAGCGGAATGCACGATATTTTTGGCGTGCAGTTTGACTATTTCGAAAGAGTTAGAGAAGTTGCTTTAAGAAATGCGAAAATCTATGGTTTCAAAGGAATAGAAACGCCCGTTATTGAAAATACGGAGGTTTTTACTCGCGGTGTCGGGCAGATGACGGATGTTGTTGAGAAAGAAATGTACACTTTTAAAACCAAAGGGGGAGATGACGTTTCTTTGAGGCCGGAGGGGACCGCTCCGATTATGCGCGCTTTTATTGAACACAATCTTTACACAAAGCCACAACCGGTAAAGTTTTTTTACTTTAGTCCTTTTTTCCGTTACGAAAGACCTCAGGCGGGGAGATACCGTCAGTTTTGGCAGTTTGGGTTTGAGACAATCGGTAAAAACAGTGCAATAGTTGACGTGCAGATTATCCTCGTTATTTACAACATCTTTAAAGAATTGGGAATTAAGGATGTTATGGTCCAAATAAATAATATGGGAGAGGAGAATTGTCGAAACGAATTTAAGAAAGTGCTTAAAAAGTATCTTAAAAAAGAATCTTCACTGCTTTGTAGCGACTGCAAGAGAAGAATGGATAAAAACCCGTTGAGAGTTTTTGATTGCAAGAAATGTATAAAAGTCAAGGAAGGAGCCCCACAAATTATTGATTATATATGTAAAAGCTGTCGTGAAGAGTTTAAACAAGTTCTGGAGTTTTTAGAAGAAGCGGAAATTCCTTACGATCTGAATCCTTTTTTAATTCGAGGACTTGATTATTATACGGGAACGGTTTATGAGTTTTTTGCTCCTCAAAAAGGAAACGAAGATCCCCTTGCGCTTGGCGGAGGGGGAAGATATGATGGGCTAAGTGTGCTTTTAGGCGACGAAGAGAGGCCTGCTACCGGAGCTGCGGTGGGAGTAGAAAGGACGGTTAATCTGATGAAAGAAAACGGTATTCAAATAAATGAAGAAAAACCACAGGTTTTTATCGCCCAGCTTGGAGATTTAGCCAAAAAGAAATCTTTAAAGATATTTGAAGAGTTAAAGAATGCCAAAATTGATGTCGCAGAATCTTTCGGGCAAGATTCTTTGAAGAGCCAGATTAACAGAGCAGACAAGCTGAGTGCGGCGATTACTTTGATTATTGGAAAAGAAGAGGCTGTAGAGGATAGGGTGATACTGCGTGATATGGACTCCGGAGAACAGGAAAAAATGAAAACATGTGAAGTGGTCAAAGAGGTAAAAAGGAGAATAAAAGGAAAATAAGAAGGTAATTTTAAATACACATAATACCGGTTATTTATTTTGTTTTCTCTTACCGCTTTGCGGTTAAACAGAACACTTTAAACTTGTTATTTAAAATTTATTTAAGTATTATGGATTGCATTTTTTGTAAAATAATTAATAAAGAAATTTCTTCGGAAATTATTTTTGAGGACGAGGAGGTAGTTGTTTTTAAGGACATAAAACCAAAATCGCCAGTTCATTTGCTCATTGTTCCCAAAAAGCACATTGAGTCAATTAACGAAGCACAAGAAGAAGACAAGGAGCTTATCGGAAAACTCTTTCTCGTTGCAAGGGATTTTGCAAAAAAAACGGGAGTTAGTGATTCCGGCTACAAGCTCTTGATAAATGTCGGAGAAGGAGGGGGACAAGAAGTTTTTCATCTTCATGTCCATTTAATGGGAGGGTGGAATTAAAAATTTAAAGGTAAATTTACTATGGCTTTAGAAGTAAGAAGAAAAGAAAAAGAGAACAACAACAGCATCGTGCACCGTTTCACACGCTCGGTAATTCAGAGTGGGATTATAAAAGAGGCTCGTTCAAGGCGCTTTAGGATAAGGCCTATTAGCAAAACTGCTAAAAAGCGTGCCGCTTTAAGGAAAGTGAGGGCAAAAGAAGAGTACGATAGAAAGTGGAAGAGGGGAGAAATTAAAAGTAGGCGCTAAGAGCGTTCTCTTACAAAATTAGTGTAATACAATGATTTTCGAGAAAAATCAGCGTCAGGAAGCAGATGACAAAACAGATAACGAAGTAAACAATCTTACGAGTTTTTCTATTGATGCGGATTTGCTAAAAAAAGCGGTAGATAGTATTTTGGAAGAAGAGCTTTCAAAAAAAGAAGGAAAGAGCAAAAAAATTTCCATCGCTATTGTCGAAGCGGAAAAAATAAGAGAAATGAGCAGGATTTACCGCGGGAAAGATTGTGCGACGGATGTTCTTTCTTTCTTTTATAACGAAAAGTTTTTCTTGGGAGAGATAGTTCTTTGTCCGGAAAAAATAAAAGAGAACAGAGGGGCTAATTTTACAAAAGAAATATGCCGTGTTACTATTCACGGAGCGTTGCACCTTTTAGGATATGGTCATGAAAGTGATGAGAAAGAGAAAGAGATGAAAGAAAAAGAAAAATATTACCTTAAAAAAATACTTAAATAGGCGTTTGAAAATATTTTATAAAAAGCTACAATAGGAAAATGAGCAAGACTCCCACAATAGCTGCTATTGATATCGGGACAGGTGTCGTGAAAGCGATTATCGTCCAGAAACAACCCGAAGAGACCGGATTTAAGGTTTTAGGGAGAGCGGAAAGTATTTCCGCCGGGGTTCGTAAGGGAGTTGTTGCCGATCCGGAAAGAGTCTCAAAAATTATCCAATCAACGCTCGAAGAAGCAAAGAAAGAAGCAGGGCAGGAAGCGGACGAAGTTTATGCAAACATTAACGGTATGCATATTTTTTGCCTTTCTTCCAAAGGCCTTATTTCTGTTTCAAGAGCGGATCAGGAGATAGCACAAGAGGATGTTGACCGCGTGATTGAAGCGGCAAAAACATTTTCTCTTCCCCCAAATAAAGAAATTTTAGAAATATTCCCTCGCGAATTTATTATTGACAGAGAGAAGGGAATAAAAAACCCTATCGGTCTTCACGGAGTTAGGCTGGAGACGGAAATAGTGGTAGTCGGGGGGTTTGTCTCTTACTCTCGAAATATAAGTCAAGCAATTTTAAACTCTAATTTGCAGGTTAACGACCTTATTTTAGGTCCTATCGCCACGGCTCGCGCAGTATTAACCAACCAAGAAAAAGAACTTGGGGTTGTTGTTATAGACTTTGGTGCGGGGACAACCGCAATTTCCGTTTATGAGGAGGGAGATCTTCTGCATGCTTCCGTTTTACCCGTGGGGGCAAACAATATCCGGAACGATATTGCAATTGGGCTTAAGGTTGATATTGAAACGGCGGAATTTATCAAGAACAAGTTCGGAGAGTCCATACTGGGAGAGAAAAGCACAAAAAAAGAGAAGTTAAAATTAAGTACGGGGGAAGAAATTTCTTTCCAAAAGAGTGAACTTAGAAAGATAGCCGAGCCGAGAATAGGTGAAATTTTTGAAGAAGTAGAGAAAGAGCTGAAAAAGATTTCGCGAAACAGGCTTCTTCCTGCAGGAATTGTTCTGACGGGCGGAGGAGCGAAAACCCCCCATTTGGTTGATTTTGCGAGAAAAAAGCTCGGTCTTCCCTGTCGTTTGGGAGTTCCAAGAAGATTTTTTCCACTTGAAGAGGACACAAGCTACTCTACACTATGCGGTCTTGTTCTTTCGGGAATGGACTTGGAGGAAGAAGAAGGTGGGAAATTAAATTTCAAGGGCTTCTTCTCGGGGATTAAAAAGCTTTTTAGAGTTTTTGTGCCCTAAATAAATATATATGACAAAAAGTTTACCGAAAATAAAAGTAGTGGGCATCGGAGGATCCGGCGGAAATGCGATTTCCAGAATGGCTGGTTGTGGAATAAAGGGAGTAGAGCTTATTGCGGTTAACACGGATTTTCAAGATCTCAAAGATTCTAAGGGAGATGTTAAGGTTCGCATTGGCAAAAAGCTAACAGAGGGCCTTGGAACCGGAATGAATCCCGAGCTCGGGGAAAAAGCGGTGGAAGAGAATAGGGAAGAGATAGCAAAAACCCTTAAGGGTTCCGATATGGTGTTTTTGACTTGTGGTCTTGGAGGAGGTACCGGAACGGGAGCGATTCCCGCAATTGCTCGGATCGCGAAAGAATCGGGAGCACTTACCATTGCTGTTGTTACAACTCCTTTCTCTTTTGAAGGTAAAGAGAGGGGCAGGATTGCAAAAAAAGGCTTAAAAATGGTTCAAGATGAAGTTGACACCCTTATTCCCATTTCCAATGACAGATTGCTTTCTACTCTTGGATCAAGTGTTTCACTTTCGGAAGCGTTTTGGTCTTGTGATGAGATACTTCGCCAAGCGGTTCAGGGAATTTCCGATTTAGTTACCCTTCCCGGAATCATTAACATTGACTTTGCAGACGTAAGAGCTATTATGAAAAATTCCGGGTCGGCTCTTTTTGGAAAAGGATCGGCAAAAGGAAAACGCCGGGCCGAAGAAGCGGCGCTTCAGGCATTGAACCTTCCTCTAGTAGACTTGTCTTGTGAAAACGCGAAAGGTGTTCTTTTTAACGTTAACGGGGGAAAGGATTTGAGCCTTTCGGAAGTTAATGAAATTGCAGAGGTAATAAAAAAACGAGTTTCCCCGAACGCAAGCATCATCTTTGGAGCGGTGGAAGACAAAGACCTTGACGAAGGGGAAATAAAAGTTACAGTGATTGCTACCGGATTTTAGAAGATATTTTATAAAAATTGAGAGGGGTAATATGTGTGGTTTTCCAGACATATTATTTTTTGAAAACTAAATTTTTGACAAAAAATGATTTCCAAAGTCTTAAAAAGAAACGGAGAGAAGGTAGATTTCGACATTCAGAAAATAGAGAGCGCACTCTATAAGGCGTTAACCTTTACCAAAGAAGGAGGGCGGGATGAAGCTCATGTTCTGTCAGAAAAGGTTTTAGAAATACTTCTTCGAAGGTTTAGTGTAGAGGAGGTACCTGGTGTAGAGGAGATTCAAGATATTGTTGAAGAGGTTCTTATTGCGGAAGGACTTACGGAAACAGCAAGGGGATACATTCTTTATCGTGAAAAAAGAAGAGAAATAAGAGAAACCGTCTCGGAATTTGACGAATCATCAGAACTTATTGAAAAATACATTGACGAGATAGACTGGCAGGTAAAAGAAAACGCCAACATGACTTATTCTCTTCAAGGGCTTAATCAGTACACAACCTCCCATATTTCCAAAAAATACTGGCTGAACAAGATTTATCCCGAGAGAGTGCGGGAGGCCGCTAACAATCAAGATTTTCATATACACGATTTAAATCTATTGGCTACATACTGTTGTGGCTGGGACTTGCAAGACATTTTATTTCGCGGTTTTGGTGGTATCTCCTCCAAGGTTGAATCAAAACCTCCAAAGCATCTCCGTCCGGCGTTGGGTCAGATTGTCAACTTCTTCTTTACCCTTCAGGGTGAAAGTGCCGGCGCGCAGGCGATGAGCAATTTTGATACTTTTCTCGCTCCTTATATAAGAAAGGATAATTTGAACTATAAGCAAGTAAAACAAGCCCTGCAAGAGTTTGCTTTCAACTGTATGGTTCCCACTCGGGTCGGTTTCCAAACGCCCTTCATAAATGTCTCTCTTGATGTTACCGTTCCGGAGTTTTTAAAGAATCAGCCGGTGATAATTGGGGGTGAGGCTCAAGAAGAAACCTACGGAGAGTTTCAGGAAGAAATGAACATTTTTAATAAAGCTTTTTACGAGGTTTTAATGGATGGAGACGCCAAAGGGCGTGTTTTTACATTCCCCATTCCGACGATTTCCATTGCCAAAAACTTTGATTGGGAAAACGAGGCGCTGGACACAATGTGGGAGGCAACCGCAAAGTACGGAATAAACTATTTCTCAAACTTTGTTCAGTCCGACATGGACCCGGAAGATTTTAGGAGCATGTGTTGCAGACTTAGACTTGACAATAAAGAGCTTATTAAGCGCGGCGGGGGTCTCTTTGGTTCACAACCCCTTACCGGTAGTGTAGGAGTGGTTACCATTAACCTTCCCCGAATAGGATATCTTTCTACCACTAAGGAAGACTACTTTAAGAGGCTTGGAGAAATGATGGATTTGGCGAAAGAAAGCTTGGAGCTGAAACGCAAAGTTTTGGATAATTTTATAGAAAAAGGGCTTTATCCTTACACCAGGTACTATCTTGAATCTGTTAAGAAGATGAGAGGGTCATATTTCGGCAACCATTTTTCAACAATCGGCCTTATTGGAATGAATGAATCTCTCCTCAACTTTATGGGCAAGAATATTGCCGACCAAGAAGGAAAAGAGTTTGCTCTGGATGTACTTTCTTTTATGAGAGGAAAACTTCTAGACTATCAAGAAAAAACCGACAACCTCTACAACCTTGAAGCAACGCCGGGAGAGGGAGCTTCTTACAGGCAGGCCAGAATCGACAAAGAAAAATATCCGGATATTATTACTGCGGGAATAAAGGATTCCCCTTACTATACAAACTCCGTTCATTTGCCGGTAAATTACACCGATGATCCTTTTGAGGCCCTGGACTTACAAGATGAATTGCAACAGGCTTTTACGGGAGGCACTGTTGTACATCTTTTCTTGGGTGAAAGAATCGGTGATCCGGTAGCCGCAAAGAACCTTGTTCGGAAAGTTGTCGAGAACTACCACCTTCCATATATTACTCTTAGCCCCACCTTTTCAATTTGTATAAGATGTGGTTATATTAAGGGCGAGAGCTCTTACTGCCCCAATTGTAAAATTAAGACTCCTACAAAAACTATTAAAAATCTAACCAATTATAGGTCCCAATAAGACGCTATGATAAAAATTTATGGAGAAAAAAGAGCACGAAGGTAAAAAGCAAGTTTTTAAAAGCGAGAGAGAGGCGTCTGAGGGATTGTACGGAGAAGAAGAAGTAAATTGTTTTGACTGCGGATGCGAAATAAGTGCCGACGGAGAAGAAATAAAGAACGGAACTCTTCTTGTTTACGAAGATGACGGAAAAGAGATTTTTGTTTTTAAGTGTAATGACTGTTTCTCTAAAAACGAGGGGATTGAAAATTATAAAGAGTGTGAGGTTTACTCAAGGATTGTTGGCTATTTGCGTCCTATTAGCCAGTGGAATGAAGGGAAAAGAAGGGAATATGAGGAGCGAAAGGAGTATGTTGTTAATGAAGAATAAAAAAGTATCGTGAAAATAGGAGGATTACAAAAAATTACTCTCATTGACTATCCTCAAAAAGTTGCTTGCACGGTTTTTCTTTCCGGTTGCGTTTTTCGATGTCCGTGGTGTTATTCCCCAGAACTTGTTATTCCCGAAAAAATAGAAAAACATCCGGAACTAAAAAAAGAAGATGTTTTAAGCTTTTTGGAAACCAGAAAGGGCAAACTGGAAGGGGTGGTTATTTGTGGAGGGGAGCCTACAATTCACGAGGAGCTTCCCGAATTTATTCAAGAAATAAGAGATAAGGGCTTTTTGGTTAAATTGGACACCAACGGAATAAACCCCGGCGTTATAAAAGAGCTTTTGAAAAAGGATTTAGTGGATTACATTGCGATGGATGTTAAAGCTCCTTTGGAAAAGTACAACGAGGTGGCGGGGGTGGAAGTTGATAAAGAAAAGATAAAGGAAAGCATACAAATAATTAAAAACTCCGGAGTTGACTACGAGTTTCGCACGACGGTTATTCCCGAAATTCATGAAAAAGAAGATATTGAGAAAATAGGAGAAATGATAAAAGGAGCTAAAAAGTACTTTTTGCAAAACTTTTTGCCGGAAAAAACGATTAACGAAAATTATCTTGAAAAAAATCCTCTCCTTGAGAAAAAAATAGAGGAGCTTAGAAAAATAGCAAGTTCTTTTGTAGAAAAGTGCGAGATAAGATAACAGTTTCCAAACTAATTTTTTTCCTCTGTCTTTCCTTCATCGCCGGAATATTTTTTGCGCCAAGCGGCATCCTGCTTGGACTTTTTTTAATTCCCGCATCTTATTTTCTTACCAAAAACCGACTTTATGCCGTTTTTTGTATTCTCTTTTTCCTTATAGGCGCTTTTCATTTTAATTATACGGTTTATAAAGTGCCAACGGAAATAGATACTCCCGTTTACGGAGTAGTCAAAGAGCCGCCGTCTTTAAGTGGAAAATTCCAAAAAATTGTAATTGATTACGGAAACGGAAGATCCCTTCTTTTTGTTGATCGTTATGAAAAATACGGTTACGGAGACTATTTGAAAGTGGAAGGAGATTTTAATATTCCCGAAGACGAGGGGTATAGAAACTATCTTAGGAAAGAGGGTATTTATCACACGGCATTCTATCCGGAAATTGAGAAGAAGGAGCACAAGAGCTCCTTTTTTCTTAGCTCTATTTACAACTTAAAAGAGAAGGCTCAAGAAAACATAAGAGGGGCTGTTCCCGCTCCGCAAGTTTTTCTTTTAGAGGCCATGGTTTTGGGAGACAGAAGCTCCTTTTCAGAAGAGCTTAATGAGAGGCTGAGCGTTTCGGGGACGCGGCACATCACGGCGATTTCGGGAATGCATATTGTAATTGTTTCCTCAATGATTTTCTATCTGATTCTATTTTTTAAAGTGAAAAAGAGGTGGGCGGCGTTGGCATAGATTTTAATAATTGCTCTTTTTGTAATTTTCGTGGGAGCTCCAACTTCCGCTATCAGGGCGGGGATAATGGGATCTGTTTTCATGATATCCTATGTTTTCTACAGGGAGACCGATCTTTCCCGCTTGGTCGTGTTTGCCGGAGCGACGATGCTGGCCTTTAACCCTCTTCTTTTGCATTATGATCTGGGGTTTCAGCTTTCCTTTCTCGCCGTAACGGGCATTCTTTTGCTTCATAATCCGGTAAAAACATTTCTTACCGGACGGTCTGACGGCGGTGATTTTTGCTACGGCAGCACGGGAAAATTACCGGGTAAAGGAAGATTGTTTTTTAGAAATAACGAGAGAATTGCCGATATTTTAGCGGTTACCGTGGGGGCGCAACTTCTTGTATTCCCGCTAATCTTATATAACTTTGGGCACATCTCTCTCTATTCCGTTTTTGCAAACACTTTAATTGTTCCGCTTTTGCCGTTTATTATGGTGTTTGGCTTTTTAACGGCGGTTACCGGTTTTGTTATTTTAGCTTTCCCTGCTTTTCTTCTTCTTTCGATCGTTCTTTTTGTGATAAATATGATTTATAGTTTTCCTTTTTCCGCGATTTATTTGGAGAATGTCCCCGCTTATATTATTGTTTTTATCTATATCTTCATATTTTATAAAATTTACGGGCTAAAAAAGAAGCAAGAAAGAGAAGCCCACCCTTGACAAAAAGGTATTCTTGAAGAAAACGCTCTTGACGCAAAGATGCCCTTGACGAAAAACTACCCTTGACAAAAAAATGCCCCAAAAACCACCATTCCCCCTTAAAAACAAGGCGTTGCAGGGTCAGACCCTGCAATGCCGGGCTTTGTAGAGGTTGGGCCGCTGTAAGTTTTTGAAAACTATTCTTCCCTCTTTTTTTTGTAATATAGTAAACTATTCCATAGTAGAATAGCGCTGGTTAGTTAGTTAACACTTTGTGACCTTTAATCGCTATTCTACTTTGCTTAAACCTGACATTATCACGTTGGGCTAACACACTTAATATGAGCATTGACAAATGATTGTATTGTGTTATCCTGTACATAATTGTACAGGATAATTAAATGAGTATAATAAAAAACAAAAGAGGTAAAAAAATTAAGACACTTCTTGAGGATGGGAGAAGTCTTTATCATACCCAGGATTTGGCTGCTCTTTGGGGCATTAGCAACTCAAACACACTATACACCACTATTAAGCGTTATGTGGAGGCAGGTTATTTAAATCGCGTTCATAAAGGTTTTTATTCGACTACTGATATTAAAAAAGTTGATCCTTATCTTTTAGGAGTAGCAGCGATACATGATTATGGTTATATAAGTACAGAGAGTATCTTAACACAAGAGGGAGTAATATTTCAGGACGTTAAATATATAACCATGGTTTCTAGAAAATCAAAAAGATTTAGCATTGAAAGACACCATTTTTTAACGCGCAAGATGAAAGATGATTTTCTCTATAACGAGACAGGAGTAGTTGCTGAAAGAGGCATAAAAAAAGCAACAAAAGAGAGAGCAATTGCCGATATGCTTTACTTCAACCCTGATTATTATTTTGATACAAAAGAAAAAATAAGCTGGAAGAAGGTAAAGGAAATTCAAAAAGCGATAGGTTATTAATTTATGAGTATAACAAACAGAGAGCAAGTAAGACACGAAGTTTGGTTGCGTCGCCTCCTTACAGAGATCTTAGATGACAAAGTTTTATTAAATAAAATTTTTTTCAAAGGAGGAACTTGCGCAAGAATGCTTGGTTTTTTAGACCGTTTTTCGGTGGATCTTGATTTTGATTTAAGTCAAAAGGCAAACAAAAAAGAGCTTCGAGAGAAACTCTACATTATTTTTAAAAATCTTAATTTAGAGATTAAAGATGAAAGCAAAGAAGCTTTGCAGTTTTTTTTGAAATATCCTCTTGAGAATAATCTAAAAGGAAGAAATACAATAAAATTAGAAATACTAGATAAAGCTTACGAGGCTAACGAGTATGCTCCTTTTTTCATTCCCGGAGTTAATAGAACCGGAATATGTCAAACAGTGGAAACAATGTTTGCACACAAGCTTATTGCTCCCATCAGTAGAACTGAAAATCAGGGAAGGGTTGCGGGAAGAGATATTTACGATATCCATTATTTTTTTCTACAAGGGCAAAGTTACAGTGAGGATGTTATATTAGAGAGAAGGGGAGTTTCTTCCTTAGATTATTTAATTGAGTTAAGGGATTTTGTTGATAAAAGGGTTACAAGAAGAACAATTGATGAAGATTTAAACACTCTCCTTGATTATGATAAATTCAATACTGTCCGAAAATACTTAAAGAAAGAAATAGTTGATTTTATAAGCAAAGAAATAGAAAGAATAAAAGACGTATAAGCTTGATCTCTACACAATCGAAAGAGGAATCTCTGATTTTAAAAAACCACCCTTGACAAAAAAATGCCCCAAAAACCACCATTCCCCCTTAAAAACCACGCATTGCAGGGTCAGACCCTGCAATGCGTAAGGGGGTTGCGATGCCGATAAAGGGCTTGTGGTACTGGGGTTTTGAGATTTGTCTCCTTTGTATTTTTATGGTTAATGTTGTATATTTTGTGTGTTGTCAATGTTGGGAAAACATTGAAAGATTAAATTAGCGGAACAAAAATAATGAAAAAATACTATATTGCTTTAGGCGCAGTGGCTTTAATAATTACGGGAGTCTTTCTCCTTCGAAACGGAGAGGAGGAGCAGGTTTTTGCGGAGGTACAAAGAGGAGAAATTGTTCAGGAAATATTTGAAACAGGCTCAACGGAGAAAGGAGAGGATGTGAGGGCAGGGTTTAAGGAAGGGGGGAGAATAGAAAAAGTTTTGATTAAAGAAGGAAAGGAAATAGCAAAGGGAGAAGTAATAGCGGAGCTTGATAAAAATGACCTAAGAATCTCTTTAAGAGAAGCAAGAGCAAGTCTCGCGTCGGCAGAAGCCAATCTTCAAAAGCTTTTGGAGGGGGCTACGGCGGAAGAGCTAAGCATTGCAAGAGCAGCGGTCAAAGCGGCAGAAACTGCGCTTGACTCTGCAAAAGACAATTTAGAAGAGCAAAAAAAAGTTACAGATGAAACGCTGAGCCGAGCTTATCAAGATATTACAACGCTACTTGGAGATATTTTTTCAATGGCAAAAGAAACGACGGAAGGTATTAGGGATATATCAAGCACTTATTTCACGGGGTCTGTGGTTTCTGAAACAACCTCCGGGAGAATAAGTGTAAACAGAATTAGGCAGAGCTTAAGTAAGATTGAGGAATATAAAGATTTGGCAATGAAGGGGGAAACAAACCTTACAGGAAGAAAGGAAGCGTTGAGCAAAACGGGAGAGGAGCTGGAAAAAATGGTTCGCGAGATGGATAACCTCATCAGTGTTGCAGATTCAAACTTCTATAAAGACAGGTTTTCCGATGAGGATAAGAAAAATCTCCGCACATACAGAAACAATGTGAATGGGTATCTTAATAGGACGGTATCTCTTCTTGGAAATATATCCTCCGTAAGAGCGGATATAGATGCAAAGCTAACCAGTGCGAGAGGAAGTGTCAACTCGGCTGAAAGAACGCTTGAGCAGGCGGAAAAAGAACTTTCAAAAGTGAAAGCGGATCCCGGAGATGCTGATATAAAAAGCGCGAGAGCCTCAATAGATCAAGCGAAAGCGAGGTTGGATCGCGTAAAAAGAAGAATTGAGGATGCGGTTTTGAGAAGCCCCGTTACAGGAGTGATTTCTTCGGTTTTGGCGAGAGAGGGAGAAGTTATTTCAGTGGGTTCTTCCGTGGCTATTATTGTTCCCGAAGAAGATATTCAGGTTGCGGTAGATATTTACGAAGGCGACGTTTCAAAAATAGATATCGGAAATTCTGCCACGGCATCTTTTGTCGCTTTTCCCGAAGAAAATTTTACGGGTGAGGTGGTGTTTATAAACCCTACCGGAAAAGTAATCGACGGGGTGGTTTATTATGAAACAAAAATTGTGCTTGATGAATATCCGGAGAATACTCTTCCCCAAATGACGGTAGATGTAACTATTAAAACCGCCCAGAAAGAAGGCGTTCTCTTTCTGCCAGAGAGATTTGTCCAAAGAAAAGAAGGGAAGCGTTTTGTGAATGTCTTGGAGAATGGGGAAATTGTTCAAAGAGAAGTAAAAACAGGCCTTTCTGGAGAAGGCAGGGTGGTGGAGATTGTTTCAGGTTTGAAAGAAGGAGAAAAGGTCTTTAATAACTGAAAAATGGAAAGAATCATAGAATTACAAAACGTTTGGAAGACTTATTTCTTGGGTGAAATAAAGCTCGAAGTCTTAAAAGGAGTTACTTTAGAAGTAGAAAAACAGGATTTTGCCCTTATTTTAGGCCCTAGTGGGTCGGGAAAGTCCACTTTGCTTAACATGGTAAGTTGCCTAGATGTGCCCACTTCGGGGAAGATTATTTTAGAAGGAAAAGATGTTTCCAAGCTTAGCGAGGACGACTTGGCGGTTGTCAGAGGAAAGAAGATAGGGTTTGTTTTCCAGCAATTTAATCTCCTAACACATCTTACAGCACTGGAGAATGTGATTATCCCCACTATTTTTCAGGGAACCCCCAAAGAAGAAAGAGAAAGAAGAGCAAAAGATCTTTTGGTTTCCGTGGGCCTTGAGAAAAGGGTAAACCACCGTCCGGCGGAGCTTTCCGGGGGAGAAAGGCAAAGAGTAGCTATTGCAAGGAGTTTGGCCAATAATCCGGAAATAATCGTTGCCGATGAGCCAACAGGAAATGTTGATTCCAAGACGGGGCAGGTTATCATGGACATTTTAAAAGATTTAAACAAGGAAGGAAGAACGGTGATTGTTGTAACCCATGATACGGATCTTCAACGGTTTGCCAATAAAGTTGTTAAAATAAAAGACGGAGAAATAGATGACCGGTGAATATTTTAAAATAGCATTGAAAAATCTTAAATCCCGTTCTTTGCGGAGCTGGCTTACGATTTTGGGGATTGTAATTGGGATTTTCTTGGTAATTTCTCTTCTTTCTTTAAGCGAGGGGTTAAAACAGTCCGTTATGGGGGAACTCCAGATGATGGGAGGAGACATGATAGTTATTCTCCCTGGGGATACCGGCGATATGATAACAACAATGATGGGAGGAGTTGAGCTTGACGACAGGGATATTGAAGCGATAAGAAGAGCCGACGGAGTGGAAGTCGTGGTAGAAATGCCGTTTTCTGCCGCGATTGTCAGACATTTTCAGGACACGGAAACAACATTTATCTATGGGGTGGACTTTAATGAAGCACTGCCCATATTGAGACATGACATGGGTTGGGAAATTGTTGACGGTGACTATCCAAGACCGGGAAGAAGAGAAGTGATGGTGGGAAACCTCGTCCCAAAAGATGTTTTTGAGGATCTTCTTCCCGGAGACAGTGTTGTTATAAAAGGAAAGGAATTTACCGTTGCCGGAGTTTTGCGCTCTTTGGGGAACAGAGAAGATGATTTGTCAATTGCTTTAGATCTGCAAGATTACAGAAGTATCACCGGAAAAAGAGAAGGAACGCCGGTAGCAATGGCTAAAATAGAAGACGGGCATGACCCCGAAACGGTGGTTGGGAACATTGAAAGAGAGCTTGAAGATTCAGCCATAAGGAGAAGAGATGAAGAGAGACCTTCTTTCACAGTAATGACGAGCGAAACGGTTACCGATATGGTTGAAAACATTATGGGGGTACTTCAGGCGGCGGTTATCGCTTTTGCCAGTATTGCTATTATTGTCGGCGGGATAGGGATAATGAACACAATGTACACTTCCGTAAAAGAGAGAACAAAAGAGATTGGCATACTGAAGGCGGTTGGAGCGAAAAAGAAACACATAGTTTCCATCTTTCTTTTTGAGGCGGGAATAATCGGACTTGTAGGAGGTGTAGGAGGAGTTGTTTTGGGAGTCGGGCTGGCAATTGCCGCGGAAATGGTTCTCGCGGGGTCGGGGATGATGTTTTATTTAGAAGCTTATATCTCCATTTGGCTTATTCTTTTCGGTTTAACTTTTTCTTTTGTTGTGGGTTGTCTTTCGGGATATCTCCCGGCAAAACAAGCCGCAAAATTGGAGCCGGTGGATGCTTTAAGATACGAATAATGGCTATAAGAAAATTTTACAGGGCATTTAAAAATGCTTTTCGGGGAATTAAAGAGGCTTTTATCGAGCAAAGCTTTCGTATTCTTTTTGTAATTGCTTTTTTTGTAACATTTTGCCTCTTTTATTTTCCCTTTGAATCCTTGGAGAGAGCGATTTTGGTTTTGGTTGTTGTGCTGGTTTTGTCCTTGGAACTTATCAACTCACAGATAGAGAGAATCTTGGATATTTTAAGGCCGGATTACAATGAAGAAGTAAAAAAGATGAAAGATATTTCCGCCGGAGCGGTACTTACCGCGAGCATTGGGGCTATTATTTTAGCCGTAATTATTATTCTTCCCTATATACTTACCCTCCTTGAAAGAATTAATTTTTTTTGGTAAAAGGAAGCTGTGGTCTGTAATGCACTCAGAATGTTGTTGGTAAGAAATGACAACCGGCGCGTTTTTACGAAGTAATACTAATATCTAATAAATAGCGTATGAAAAAAGGAATTTTGTCCGGCATTATAACATTTTTCGTCCTCCTTGGGGTTTTATTTGTGGGGATGCTTATTGGTGATGAATTTTCTTTACTTAAAGGAATGGAAGAGGGGTCGGAAGAAGGAGAAGAAGTTGTGGGGGAGGGAGATTATGAACCGTTTTTAGAGCACGAACAGATGGTGATTAACGTTATTGAAGAAAATCTCCCGGCGGTGGTTAGTATTGTTGCTTCAAAGTATGTTGAATATTTGGACTTTCCTCAAAGTGATTTTTTCTTTTTCCAAGAACCGGAAACAAAAGAAAGACTACAAACGGAAGAAGGAACGGGTTTTATGATCTCCGAAGACGGCTTTATTCTAACCAACGAACATGTTGTAGGCGACAAGAATGCTGCATACACTGTTTTTCTGTCTACAGGAGAGGAGAAAGAGGCACAAGTGGTGGCAAGAGATCCTTTGCAAGATTTAGCGGTTTTAAAGATCGAGGGCGACGACTTTCCAACGGTTACTATTGGTGACTCCGATACGGTTCGACCCGGGCAGACGGCGATAGCTATCGGAAACGCATTGGGAGAGTTTCAGAATACGGCCTCTGTCGGAATTATCTCCGGAATTGGCAGAAGAGTGGTGGCCAGAGGAGAATATACGGCGGAAGTGCTTGATGATGTTATTCAAACCGATGCCGCTATTAATTTTGGGAATTCCGGAGGGCCTCTTTTGAACTTAAAAGGGGAGGTTATCGGTGTTAACACGGCAACTACGGTAAGAGCCGAGGGAATCGGATTTGCTCTTCCAATAAATAGAGCAAGAAGGGCAATGGAAGGAGCGAAAGAAGATGGTAAAATTGTTTATCCTTTCTTGGGGGTTCACTATGTTATTGTTGACAGCGAAATCAAAAGGGAGGAGGACTTACCTGTTGACTACGGCGCATTTATTATTTCTGGAAGAAGGGAGGAATCGGCAGTTGTTTCCGGGTCTGCGGCGGAAGAGGCGGGAATAAAAGAAGGGGATATCATTTTGGAATTTGAGGAAGAAAAAATTACCAAAAACAATTCTCTGGCAATGGTTATTACTAAATATAATCCCGGGGATACAGTGGAAATAACAATACTAAGGGACGGTGAAGAAAAAATCCTAGAAGCAACTCTCGGAGAAATAGACTAAATTAGATTTACTTGACAAAAAGATGTAAAAATGTAAAATAGAACCATGAGGGGCTTTCCTTGCCGGCTTTGCCTCCTGAGTAGTAGCTTTCCATGACGAAATTTGTCGGCAAGGAAGCCTCCCCTCTTAGTCCTTTTTTTAAATTTTCCTCCGCTAACTTTAACAGCCATAAGATGACACTCTTCCCCTGTCGTTCTCGGGCTTGATTCGAGAATCTGTTTATTCGATTACCACTTCTGTGGAAACGACAGAGAGAAGAGAGATTATTGCAGACAACCAGAAGAGACACTAGCGGAGGAAAGAAAAAAAGCAACGAAAGTTGCTTAAACATAAAGGGGTTATTGCTAAATTCAAAAAGACACTTATGTCGTCTTTTCCATTTTTTGAATTTTATAAACAATAACCCCCCTCTTTTTATATCGGCCAATTTTTTGGCCGTTCTTGATTTTTGAACAAAAAGTGATATTATAAGTTTACGATATAAGATTATATAAGAATAAACAAAAAATTATTATGTCAGCAGTACCAGGGGCCAATTTTACGCACAAGGCCCAACAAGCAATTATCGTTTCACAAAAAATAGCCTACAAGCGGATGAATCAGCAAATTGATCCTCTGCATCTTTTGTTTTCCCTTCTTATTCAGGAAGAAAGCATTGTTTTAAATGTTTTAGAAAGAATGGGAGTAGATGTTGAGATGCTCAAAAAGAGGGTGGACAGAGCTATTAAAATACTTCCCAAATCGAAGGAGATTGAAGAAAAGGCGACTGGGGAGCAGTTTTATCTTTCCCAAGAAATAGCAAGAGCGTTGAAGCTTGCGGGAGATGAGAGCAGTAAAATGAGTGACAAGTTTATTTCCGTTGAACACTTGTTTTTGGCAATTTTATTAACAGATTCAAGAGCGCGGGACATACTGGAAACGGCAACTTTTTTGCCACCCGGTAAAGGCGGTCCGGATCCGATGGAAGTGGAAAAATTAAATTATGAGAAAGTAAAGGTAGCAATGGAAGATATTCGAGGTGGCCATCAGATAACCGACCCTCATCCGGAGTCAAAAATGCAGTCCATAGAAAAGTATACTCTCAACCTTACCGAGATGGCGCGGCAAGGCAAAATAGACCCCGTAGTGGGAAGAAAGAAAGAAACAAGACGTCTTATGCAGGTTCTCTCCCGCAGAACAAAGAACAACCCTGTTCTTATCGGAGAGGCCGGAACGGGAAAGACCGCGATTATTGAAGGTCTTGCGCAAAGAATTGCGAAAAAAGATGTTCCGGAGAGCCTAAAGAACAAAGAAGTTATCGTTCTTGACATAGGATCACTTGTCGCGGGGACAAGGTACAGGGGAGAGTTTGAAAACAGAATCAAGGCGCTTCTTAAAGAAATAAAGAGTCAAACGGACAAGTATGTTCTGTTTATTGACGAGCTTCACACGATTATCGGAGCGGGTGCCGCCGAAGGTTCTATTGACGCTTCAAATCTCTTGAAACCCGATCTTGCCCGAGGAGAGCTTCGCGCAATCGGAGCAACCACTCTAAAAGAGTATCAAAAGTATATTGAGAAAGATTCGGCGCTGGAAAGGAGGTTCCAGCCGATTACCGTTTCAGAACCGACAGAAGAAGACACACTATACATTTTAAGGGGAATAAAAGAGAAATATGAAATGCATCACGGAGTAAAGATTGAAGAATCTGCGCTAAAAGCCGCGGTAGAGCTTTCTGCCCGCTATATCTCTGATCGTTTTCTTCCGGATAAGGCGGTTGACTTAATGGATGAGTCAATGAGTTCTTTGAGACTTGAAGTGGAATCACAACCGGAAAAGTTGGAAGATTTGAAAAAAGAAATACAAGACCTTGAAATAGAAATGGAATCTTTGAAAAACAGTCATGGAGAAGGGACGGAGAAAAGGAGAAGAGTTATTTCGCGCCAAGTTGCGGACTTGAAAGAGAAGTCCGAAGAGCTTGAAGCGAGATGGAGCGCGGAAAAAGAAGCCATTTCTAAAATAAAAAGAATAAAAAACGAGATAGACTCGCTAAAATACGAGTCCGAAAGAGCCGGCCAAAAGGCGGACCTGCAAAGAGTTGCCGAAATTAAGTATGCCAAAATACCGGAACTTACCAAAGAATTGAAAAGCGAGGAAAAGAAGCTTAAAAATTTGCAAAAAAAGAAGGCGGTGCTAAAAGAATCCGTTACCAGAGAGGATGTTGCCAATGTTGTTTCAAGATGGACGGGAATTCCGGTAACGAGCCTGCTTGAAGAGGAGGCGAAAAAGCTTCAGAAAATGGAAAATATTGTCTCTAGAAGGGTAATTGGTCAAGAAGAAGCAATAACAGCCATTTCTCACGCGATTCGCCGATCTCGAGCCGGTGTTTCCGATGAAGAAAAGCCACTTGGTTCTTTCTTGTTTTTAGGACCGACCGGAGTTGGAAAAACGGAGACCGCCCGTGCGTTGGCAGAATTCCTCTTTAGTGATGAAAATTCGCTGATCCGCATAGACATGTCGGAGTATATGGAGAAGCACTCCGTTTCCAAGATGATTGGATCTCCTCCGGGATATGTCGGCCACGAAGATTCGGGGCAGATTAGCGAAGCGGTAAGAAGAAGACCCTATAGCGTAATCTTGATTGATGAAATAGAAAAGGCGCACCCCGATGTGTTTAATATACTTCTTCAGGTTCTAGAAGACGGCAGACTTACCGACTCTAAAGGAAGAAAGGTTTCTTTTAAGAACACAATAATAATTATGACTTCAAACGTTGGTTCCGAACATATTGCGGAGATGGGATCAATTGGATTTGATACTAGCAAAGAAGAAGAAAGCGCAAAAGAAAACTTAAAAGACAAGGTAACGGAGGCTTTGAAAAAAACATTTCGACCGGAGTTTATTAACAGGATAGACGATATTATTATCTTTAACCACCTTACAGGAGAGAATATAAACAAGATTATAGAACTGGAACTCAAAAAAGTTGCACAAAGAGTGAAAGAAAACAATGAGATTAACGCTACTTTCCAAAAGTCGGTGAAAGATTTTCTTGCCAAAGAAGGGTTTGATAAAGAAATGGGTGCCAGACCAATGAAAAGAGTGATTCAAAAGAAAATCCTAAATCCTCTGGCCTTGGAGATTATTTCCGGTGAGATAGAAAAAGGAGAAAGAGTAACCGTTAAAGAGAAAGACTGTAAGATTGTTTTTGAAGGAGCTTCGAGAAATAAAAAGAACAAAAAGGAAAAAGTACTAGCAAATAGTTAATATGAATCACTTCACAGGAGTTTTCATCGCTATCTCTTTGGTGTTTCTTTTTCAGGTTTATACCAGCCTAATGAACTATTTGGCGGTTATCGGAATTTTCTCTTTCAACTAAAGTTTAATTACCCTCATAAAGAAGCACGGTACCTGCTCCCAGTCTTATCTCTGTTGTTCCAAAGACTCCTCCCAGCCCGTCAAAAGAGACAAGATGGGGGTTGTTTTTGATAAAAGTGCTCTCCGGGTAAAAGTTATAGATGTAATTATCTCCTCTGCATCGTAAATTACCGGCCTCCTCTTCGTCAATCTTTATATTATCCACCTTTAGCTCAACAAGGCATCTTTGGTGGGAAAAAGAAACGTTATTGGTGTAAAATATGGAGTAGGATGCTTCATGGACATCTCCCGGAATACTTACTGAAAAGCTGTTTTCTCTTATTTTGTCAGGGGTATAGACGGTATCTATGATTACTGTTATTTGATTTGCGTCGGGATGCTGAAAATGGTAGTAGCTTGGCTTTGAATAAGTAAAGTCAAGCTTATCGCTTATGGTTTCCAATGATCTTTCTAAGATATTTGGTGGAAAGTCTCCTTTCGAATATCTGTTCCAATCTATTATCTTGCTGGTTGGGGCATCCTTGTTAAGATATGCGGCAACCCAGCCGTTTGCATCGATATAAATATAGGGAGAGATGGTGAAAAGATAGTAGTTTTCTTCTGCTGTATCGTTGTCAAAAACTGTAAATTCTACTGGAATTTTACCGATAACGTGCGTTGTTTTGTTTTCTATTACTTCTCCACCTTCAATTTTCTTAAAAATAGCTACCGCCTTGGTCAACTTGTCAATATTATTTTCTTCATTAATATCCTCTGTCTTTGTATAGGCAGTAATTCCGGCATAATTTTCGGGAAAAGTTGGTGACGGATCAGCAGAAGTTATTATTACCGGAAGAAAGAAAGAAGCAACTACGGTAAAAAGTAATATTTTTTTAAATTGTTTCATAATAATTTGGCAATAAAAATTTAGTTTATAAACGCTGGCTGTTCTAAGATTTTGTTTTCTCTAATTTCTTCATAGTAACTTATAAGTTTATCGATTATCTCAAGTGCGCAACCTGTCGCGTCCGGCACTTTTTTGTTTAGTGGTTTACTCTGCTCCGCTTCGGAGTGGAAGATAATTATTGTGGAAGCCTCATTGCCGTTATCGGTGAAACAACTATCGGGAACTTTGACATAAGCAGTACCCTGTTTGAGAATATTATTAAATGTTGCTTCTCCGATTCCACCTATTTCAAGAAGCTCGCCGAGACTGCAAAAGGGGCGAGCATCAACAATCTTTTCCGCGGTAACGGGACCGACACCGGTGATTAGCTCCAATTTCTCTTTAGAAGCAGAGTTTATTTCTACTGCTTCAATTTTCGGAGCTTCCTTCTCCTTATCACCATTATCGTCATCACCGTTATCATCATCACTATCGTCGCTATCTGTGCCATTATCATCATCAATGTCGCTGTAATCGTCATCGCCGTTGTCATTAATACAGCTGGTGGGTGCTTTGACATAAGCAATGTTTTCATTTTTAATTCTGGTCACGGTTGCCTCGCCGATTCCACTTACCCTGATAAGTTCGTCAAGGTTGCAAAAGGGGCGAGTATCAATAATTCTTTCCGCCAAGAAGGAACCAATCCCCGAAATTATCTTTAACTCCTCCTTGGAGGCAGAGTTTATTTCCACTTCTTTGATTTTTGATGGTTTTTTCTCCTCGTCATTGTCGTCATTATCACCATTTCCATTATCGTCACTCTCATAACCATTGGCGTCACCGTTGTCGTCATAGTCAGTTTTATCGTCTATTTTTCCCCGCAATATAGCTATTCTTTCTTTTATTTCAAGCACTTCAGTAACTAGCTCTTCTCTATTAAAATCTTCTTCTGCCTCAGCTACCGCCTTCTCCTCAAAACATCCGGAAGGAGAGTCAACATAGGCAATCCCTTGTTTTTTTATGTTGCTTAGAGTTACGTTTCCGATTCCGTCTATATCTGTCAGATCTTCAATATTGCAAAAAGGGCGACTGGTGATAATTCTTTCCGCATAAACGGGCCCTATGCCGGACAGTTTTTCCAGATTTTCGCCTAAAGCGGAGTTAATTTCTATTCTTTTTACTACGGGTGATGCTTTTTCTTGCGTTTCTATTACAATTTCTTTTTTATCTCTTGTTTCTTTTTCCACTCTCTTATCCTCCTCCTCTTTTGTTTCTTCGATTTTTTCTTTCGGCCTTTCTTCCTGCAAGAAAACATTATCCAAGTCAATTTCATCAAGTGAAACAAAGGTTTCTTTTTGGCCTCCTCCAATCATTGCTTGCAACGAATCTCCCAGAAATTCACCGACGTTTCCCAAAAAAGAAGAGGTGGATTTCCAGATGCCACCGCCGATGTTTTTTAGCCTTTCTGCTAAAGAGGGAGAAGAAGGGATATTAAACGAGAGAGGGTCGTCCGGAAAGTCTATCTCCACTTGCGGACTATCTTTCCAAAAAAATAATCCTTGAGATGTTTTTTCTACTTTTCCGCTAAATGTGATTACAAACGGCTTTATCTCTTCTTTGTCAAATTCTTTTTGGCGCCACAAAGAGCTTCTGATTACTGATCCGGGAACGGAAAGTGGGGCGGGGATGTGTTTTTGTGAATAAATTGCCACAACCAGATTATCTTCTTTGTCTTTTATTATAGAGTACAATAGTTCTTCTTTTTGTCTTTCGTTGTTAATATCTGTGTAGGATGCGGGAATTTTTCCTACGGACATTTTTACCTCTTCCCTGGTTAGGTAATTAATAATCTGTGTTCTACTCATCTTTAACAGTTCAGAGCTTATTAATCCCGAGGGGTCTGTCAGAGTACCGGCGATATATTCGCTGCCGCGGACAAGCGCCTTTATTAAAAACTCTTTTGGCAAGCGGTAAAGGTTGATGCGTAGAAGCTCGCCCACGGTGGCTATTTTCGTTAGGACAATAACCGCTTCCTCTTCTGGAGTGTAGGTGCCTGTTTGTGCGGGAAGGGAAGTGTGGATATTCACGATTTCATTTTTTAGAGACTGAAAAGCGCGGTTGACTTCAATAAGAGACATTGTGGAAAAAGCGATTCCAAAAGGGAGAATAATTAAAAAAAGAAGAAAAGAGACGATATATTTTTTAATATGGTTTTTATTCTTCATCTTTTTGGGAAAAAGAAATGGAGTTTAATAGTTTGGCATAGGCTTCTTTACATGAACCTTTCTCCTCCTCGAAAAATATTTCCGCCAGATAAACTTTCCCCTTTATGGGAAACCTGGCATATGTTTCGGTGGCAAAACCATAATAATTTCCTGATTCTATAATTTTTGCATCCTCCCTTGTAAATTTTCCGTCAAGGAAAAGTTCTATTTTTTCTGTAAGGTAGATAAAGTTTTCCCTCTCTTCATAGACGCTCAAAAGAAGGCGGCAGTCATCTTTTTTGGAAGATGCCATTAACCCCTCAAAGTCTTCTTCTGTGTGCAATTCCGTGCTCCAACTCGAAGGAAGAGTGAAAGAGAAATAAGGACTTTGATTGGTTACCGTAGTTCTTTCTTCTCTTTGAGTAGTTTTGTGGTTCTTTAAGCTACTGAAAACATAGTCTCCTTCTATGGTGATGACTTCCGGCGTGTCTTCTGACGTGTTGCTCAAGAAGAGAGCAGTTGTAATTAAAAAAGAAAGGGCAATTAAGGTGAGGAGAATTACTTTGTTTCTTTTCATAAAATAGGCATTTAATGTGGGTGGAAAAATTATAAAACTCTAACAAAAGAGCAAATTCTCCGCAACCCCTCTTTTTTCCGAAAATCTTTTTTTTGCAAAATTTAGCTTTATTTTGAGCAATTTTTCCAAAAATCCCCCTCCCGAGCGTTGCAGGGTCTGACCCTGCAACGCGGAAAAAGGGGGAGTTGGCG
>PWKU01000022.1 GCA_003559635.1 Candidatus Nealsoniibacteriota bacterium
ATTCCGCAACAAGATAGTTGCCATAAGCAAACGATATTCTTTCATCCCTCTCTCCTCCCTCTCCCTCATAAGAAATAAACAGATCCTCCTCTTTCCCCCGTTCATTTAAAGAAGCTTCTTTCGTCGTTAAAAACGCTTCGGATACCGTAAAATAGGTAAAAGAGACTAAAAAGAAAAAAACAAAAAGAGGAAGGAGACTACCTTCCCTTTTTTCACCCTTTTTGTTGCTTTTAATTATTGAACGAATAATAATTCCTTCTTAAAAACAAGGCTATTTAAAATTATAATAATTGTTTTATAATAACAAATAGGGGTCAAAAGTCAACCTTAGTTGTAAATTAAACTAGTATTGTTTACATACTACTTGGCAATTAAATCTTGCAGGGTCTGACCCTGCAATGCTCAAATGGATTTAACAAGCGCTAAAACAGTCAAAAACATTCTCGAGGAGAACAATTTGTCTCCCAAAAAGTCTTTGGGTCAAAACTTCCTTATAGACAAAGAGGCTTTAGAAAAAGTGGTCAAAGCGGCTGATCTTTCAAAAAAGGATATTGTAGTCGAAGTTGGTTCAGGACTAGGCTCTCTGACAAATCTTTTGTCAACATCGGCAAAAAAAGTTATTGCAATTGAAAAAGACTCAAAAATAATCACTGTAGCAAAACAACATCTGAAAAGAAAAAATATTACTTTTGTAAATGAAGATATTCTAAAGTTCAATATACCGGAAAAGAAATATAAAGTTGTCGCCAATGTGCCCTACTACATAACCTCCCCAATAATAAGGAAGTTTTTAGAAGAAAAGTACCCACCGTCTCTTCTTGTTTTGACGGTACAAAAAGAGGTGGCAGAAAGAATTACCGCAAAGCCCCCCTTTATGAGCCTTTTAGCGGTTTCCGTTCAGTTTTTTGCACTGCCAAAAGTGGTTTCTCACATCTCCCCCTGTTCTTTTTTTCCCCAACCATCAGTTGCTTCTTCCATTTTGCAAATAATCCCTTATAATAGAAAGAAGGGGCTTGGTAAAGATTTTAATAAGAACTTCTTTACTCTTGTAAAAGTGGGTTTTTCTCACCCTCGGAAACAGTTGGGCAATAACCTAAAAGCCCTTAATATAAAAGTTTCTTCAAATCAAATAAAAAGCGCCGGCATAGACCCCAAACAAAGAGCAGAGACACTAAGTGTAGAAGAGTGGGTCCTGCTAGCCGAAAATTTATTTTATAAATAATATGAATGATAAAGACAAAAGAACGCTTTACATAAGCCTTTTTATGATTGTCGTTTTATCACTTATCTCTTTTTGGCGCCTTAGAAGTTTTGATCCATCGGGGGTATCTCTTTCTTTTCCGGAGTCAGAAAAAGTCTCCGTTCCTTCTTTTGACCGCCTGTTTTCGGGCAAGGGATTAAACGAAATACTGGAGGATGAATCTCTCCTTCATGACGAAGAGAAAGAAGAAAAAGAAGATGTAAAATATATCAGAAAAACAGTTGAGGAAAAACTGGTTTTTGACCACCCTTCGTCATGGATTGAAGTAGATATTTCCGACCAAGACTCCGTAGAAGAAATACAAGTTCTTCTTCTCTACCTTTCCCAATCGGCCTCTTCTCCGACAGTGCTTACAATCTTCCGTGTTGATGCAAATGAAACGGAAGAAATTATAGAAATATTCAAAAAAGCATTAAAAGACGAAGGCGCAAAAGATTTCGACACTTCAGTAGAAAAAGAAGATGATAAAACTTATCTTCTAGAAATGAGTTACAGCCACCTGGGAGAAGTAGAAGCTAAGTCTTCTTCAAAATTATTTCTTTTTGAGAAAGATTCTTATATTCTTTCCCTCACTTTTTTTAAAGAAGCCCCTCCTTCCACAGATGTAATCGATTACATTCTTTCATCCGCTAAAAAGGTAAATAAGTCTGACTAGAAAATTTTTATGAAAATAAAAAGAATCTTTATTTTTTTATCTTCCCTGGCCGTTCTCTTTTTCTCTTTTTCTTTTTCTGTTTTTTCAAGTACGCAGGCAGACTGGCCAAAATCTCCGCTAACCGGAATAACATTGGGTGCAACCTCCGAGTTCCATGAATTTATCGCCTATGTTTACGGATGGGGAATAATGATT
This sequence comes from Candidatus Nealsoniibacteriota bacterium, assembly GCA_003559635.1. Lineage (GTDB taxonomy): Bacteria > Patescibacteriota > Minisyncoccia > Minisyncoccales > PWPS01 > PWHW01. Next base: position 2,112 of record PWKU01000022.1, read on the forward strand.
GGTATTATCGCGACTTTTGCAATTCTTGTTTTTGCGGGTATCGAATATATAGTTACCACGACAGACCCTACAAAAAAAAGTGGCGCAATGAAAAAGATTACATCCGCTCTTTTGGGGATGGGCTTGCTTCTGTCTTCATGGTTAATATTAAACACCATAAATCCACAGTTAACCACTCTCGCCCCTCTTCCGGATCTATGGGATGAAGATATGTTTTCAGATGTAGATGTAGAAAGAGACCCTCTTGATTCCCCCGACTGTGCTTTTGCCATGCTCTATTCCGAAACGGATTATTCCGGGTCGCAAACAAGATTGAGTCCCGGAAAATATTCCACAGCCGATCTCCCTTACGACTCCGGAAAAGGATTTATGGAAATGTCGGAAGGAGAACAAGAACTTTACACCTCGGGAGATATGACTCTGGCCGAAGATAGAGAAATTATTGACGGAATTTATATTGAGACCCCGGGAGCTTGCTATCTTTCTGTTTATTACTCTTCCGGCGGGCTTTTTGTTAGAGAAGAAAGACAAATGGGAGGAATGGTGTTGCCAAATAGAGATTTTGCCGAAACAATGTGGGAAGAAGAAAAAGCTACCGCAATTGAAATCAAATAAAAGATGAAAATAGAAAAAAAACAATTAAAATTTTTATCTATTACGCTTGGTTTGGCGATTCTCTTCTTTGCGATTCCTTCTGTTGTCGATGGAGCTATTCCCGATTTTATGTCTCATGCTGTAACCAAAATTATGGGTTTTCTCGGACCAATTCTCGGAGTTTATGTTATTTCCTTTTTTGTTTTAGTTATTGGGGCTACAGGGGTTTTTATATCAACCTTTCTCCTGCAATGGATTATTGATATTTCCCCCGAAGCGTTAACAGTTCTTTCGGGCGACGCCGCACAGATAGTGCAAGTAGGGTGGAACTTCTCTGTTGGAATAACCAACATGCTTCTTGTTATCGCTTTTATTTTTGTTGCCGTCGCAACAATACTGGGTTTTGAAAAATTCCATTTGCAGAAACTTCTCCCACGACTGGTCGTCGTAGCTTTTCTCGTCAATTTTACCCTACTTTTTGTAGGAATGGCGATAGATGTTTCCAACTTTCTCTTCAACTCCATCGCCCTTCGCTTTTCTGCCGAAGGTGGAAACATTTTATGGTCGGCGATAAACCCTCTTTTCGATCTCGGGAATACATTGATAAACAGAGCTGTCCTGGCAATTGGATTATATGCGTTAATGGCCCTCGTCCCCGGACTGGCAGTAGCAAAAGCGGTTGCTCAGTTGGTAGCTTTTCCTTTTCTCTTCCCTTTAATTATTGAGCAGTTTTTTGTAGGGTTTATCTTAATACTATTGTCCGGAATGTTTTTCTTTTTCTTCTTAATTCTTACAATGCGCATTTTTATCGTGCAGATTTTGGCAATAATATCGCCTCTTGCTTTTTTCTGTTGGATTTTCCCGGAGAACACCAAAAAACATTGGGACTTGTGGCTTAATACAATTGTCCATTGGCTCTTTGTGGGTGTGGTTTTTATTTTCTTGATGTATATCGGCCTCGGATTAGCTCCTCTTGTTATGAACATGGGAGATCCTTTGGTTGAAGAAACTCCTCCTTACCTGCGGTGGTTTGCCAGAGAGTTTATTCCCTATATTCTTCTTCTGGCATACTTTGTCGTAATTATTGCTCTTTTGAAAAAGGCTGTTCCCGCTCTCGCCAATGCAACCATTTCTTCCGTTACAGGCATGGGAAAGAAACTTCTTCCTTTTGCAAATTCTTATTTTCAAGGAAGCAAGGGCTTCTTTCAACACACCGCAAAGCAACACGCTGAAAGAGGAGGAAAAGACGCTGATAAGGTCGCTCAGGAATGGTCTACCGCTACTCCGGTAAGAGGCCAAGGTGCCTACAAGCAAGTAACTTCCGGCATCGGCTCTCTTGCAAAAAGAGCTGCCAGCAAACCTCTTATAAGTGCTATTGAAGCTGACAAAAAACAAGTAGGTGAGTTTCAAGAGTATTACGAAAATGCAAATGATGTAACAAAGAAGAAAGACAGGCGAGCTGCAAGTGGAAAACTTAAACAAAATGACCGTGAAGCTCAAAACAGAATTCTTGCTCTCGACCTTGTCGATGATGATGGAGGAAAAAGACAAGATCAATTTTTTGAAGATGAAAAACTTTTTACGTCGCAATACAATAAAGCAAAGGCAATAGGGAAAGAAAAACAATTTGCACGTCGTTACATGGCTCCCCTCGTTAAACATGAAAATTTAAGTGAATCTGCAGCTGGAACCAAAATTTCAAATCTTGTTAAATCCGAAGACGATGCAAAGCAGATGACATCAACCCTCGCTCATGCAATGAAAACAATGGATCAGAACAACAGAGAGGTGGGAGAAAAAACTTATCGCGCATTGTTAAAGCAAAAAGAAACAACTCCAATAAAAAACGTTACCAAAAACATGAAAGACGGGGAAGGTTATAAAAATATAGATATGATTCTTAGACAAGAAGCTGCTCTTTCCATTACAGGCAAAGCTTCTTATAAAGACATCACACCAACCGAACTAACCAGCGTTACTAAAGAAGAAATGGGCCGCTCTTTAAAGAAAATTAATAGTAACCTTCATACAGAGCTATCAAAGGTCCCCGGCTTGACATTAACAGAGGCAGAGATAAGGGAGAATCAATCTCCTCTTTAAAGCGATTTCTAAAGAGAGTGTTTTTAAAAATATGTTAAAAAAATACACAACATCCGAATATCTTAAACTATATGCGAATCTTCCCGAAAATATTACTACTCTTTTCTGGGATGATGATATTTCCAAACGCATTATAAAAATTGAGTCCTTGTTTGATTTAAAAGAAGAACAAGGAGTGGCATTAACAGAAATCACCGCCCAAGTTTTTCTGGGAATTCTTCCTCCCGTTAAGCTGGAAAAGGCAATTGTTGAGGATCTCAGATTGGATGAGACAACCGGTAAAAAGGTTACCAACGAATTTTTCCGTACTTTAGTTTTCCCCATAAAGCCCCTTTTAAAAGAACTATACGAAGATGATGACTTCCGAAGAAGCGAAGGGGAAACATCTTCAGAAAAAGAAGAAAGAGAAAGAAAGGGAGGTGTTAACGACACATATCGAGAGCCGGTAGAATAAAATTGTTGACAAAGACGCCCCTAAAGTAATACAATTAAAAAAATGTCTAATAATATAAGGAGGAAAATTTTCGCATTTGTTTCTCGAAAACGGACGCTTTGCATAACTCTTCTCTTGCTGGTGGGAGTTGCCATTCCTCTGGCTTTTGTTGACGGTCTCGCAGCAACCATTGGGGCATACACCGCCAGCCAGATTACCGGAATATTTCTACTCACAACTGCTACCGTTTCTCTAGTCTTCTCAACTTTTGCCGACTGGTTTTTAAGAATAACTCTAAGTCCGGAATTCATTAGTATTCCTTACACCCCGGGACCGGGAAACGAAGGAAACGAGTTTGTTTTTTACGGGTGGAGTATTGTCAGAGACTTCGTAAACATGTTCTTTATTCTGATTTTGATAATTATCGGTCTATCTACCGCACTGCAGATTGAAACATACCGTTGGCAAAAAACACTTCCCCGCCTTGTTGCCGTCGCTCTTTTGGTTAACTTTACTCCCGTAATTTTGGGAGTCTTTATAGACGGAGCGAACATTATGATGAATTATTTTGTTTCCTCTCTCGCCACCGAGTCTCTTTTTGTGATAAGAATGCACGGCCTTTTTGATGTAATGGCAGGCAACTTGGCAGATACCCCTTGGACCAGCTTTACGGGAGCCGTCATAACCCCCGTGGCAATGACCGTTATTTTCACCCTCTTTAATCTCATTACCGGTATTACTTATGCTCTTTACGGGGCTGTTTTTTCAATGAGATATGTGGCAATTTGGCTCCTGGTAATCATTTCTCCTTTTGGATTTTTTTGTTACATCCTCCCGGCAACACAGCCCTTTTTCAGAAGATGGTGGCGGTGGTTTATCGGCTGGTGTATAGCAGGGGTAGCCGGTGCTTTTTTCCTCTACCTGGGAGAAATAATGTTTCAATTCATAGACCAAGATGCCATGATGCCCACTTCTACAGAACACCACGGGATGGAGATAGGAATGTTTATTCAGGTATTTCCCCTAATGGTGCCTCTTCTCTTTCTTCTTTTCGGGTTTTTTGTGACATTGGTTCTTTCTTCTCTCGGCTCCAAGGGACTTATTGAAGTTTTCCAAAAGGCATCGGGAGCTGCGAAGAGAACAACCGCCCAGCTTCCAGGATCCAGTTTTAAAGAAAAAACCGAGTCAGCCGGAGCTGCCGTAAAAAGCGCTTTCAGTCCTGGTCCGACCACTGCATCACCTCTTTCTCCCGGCTCTTCTCCCGGCTCCAAAAACAAGCCTTCTTTCAAGCAAACAACAAGAGAGTCTTCACTTCACAGAAGAGATAAAGGAATAACAACAGAAAGCACCACTGGAAGCATCGGCGGAGGAGAAAGGCCAATAACGGAAATAGCATCTAGAGCGGGTGAAGGAACCGAATTGGCAACCATGGAGATAGCCGCAGAATTTAGCGAAAGCATGGAGGGAAGTGCTTCTTATCTACAATCATCTTCTTCTTCAGAAGAAAAAGTAAAAGAAGGCTCTTCTCGCTCTCAATTACCTTCTTTAGAAAGAACCGACGTGAGACAAGTATCCTCTTCTTCCCAAACAACAGAAGACAGTTCTGACACAGGCACTTTTTCAACCAAAGACAGTTCGAAGAAAGTAAAGGGGGCGGAGAAAAAATGCGCCGGCTGTGGTGCTTCTATTAGTAAAAAAGCATCCATCTGCCCACTTTGTAAAAAAAGCACCCTTTCTTCCAACAAATAATTATGCCTGAAGAAAATAATATTGAAAAAT
>PWKU01000003.1 GCA_003559635.1 Candidatus Nealsoniibacteriota bacterium
GGGGGTTGTTTCTAGTATGGTTGCTACCTCAAAATACCTAAAATAACCCCCCAACCGCCTTGCAGGGTCAGACCCTGCAATTTATTGCCGGGTCGTCTAATGGTAGGACGCGAGTTTCTGGCACTCGTAGTATAGGTTCGAATCCTATCCCGGCAGCCACGCACCATTTTGTGCATGGCTTCGCCCTCGGGCAGAGGGAGAAGATATCGCTGAATGGTAAGTGAGAGATGTACCGAGAGATGAACCGCATGGTTCTTCTCGGATGGTACGTTTCCCTAAGAAACATGAAATTCTACTACTGTTAGAAATAGAGGTCGGACATCTGCGATTTTAAAAGACAAAGCAAAAAAGCCAAATTCCCCGCCTGCCCCGTGAAATTTGCAGAGCAACTATTTTACCGGGGACTAAAAGAGAACTGTCCCCTTATTTTTTTCTTTTGTCATTCCTAAACATTCTCTTTGTCATTCCCGACTTGATCGGGAATCCAGAGAACCCTCCCCATATATGTACTCCCTTGGGGCGCACAAAGGGGGGCCTTAAAAAATCTCTTATTTGGTTTAAACTAAGATTGTGTGAGTTTTTCATTTTGACTATTATTATCTCAATTATGACAATCTCACACATTTTCTGTAGAGAGGTTGTTTTAGCCTCCTTTTGCATTAGAAAACGGTATCATTTCAGCCCCATCTTACATTGTACAACACTTACTCTTTACTAAATTTCTTGGTGATAGTATTATAAGAAATATTAACCTAATTAAAGTATAAAGGATTATGGGTATAAAAAAAATTGGATCCAGATTTTGGGTAATTATTATTTTTGTCGTTTTATATAGTTTATTCGTCTTTTTTGTTAATTACACTTTTGAGCACTATACGGAAGTTCTAGGAGCCACCGTCTTTTTCTTTGCTCTCTTTACTGGGTTTTTCATATCCCGGCAAAACGAAAGGTTTAGCAAGGTGTATACTATTATGGCGGACCAAGACGCGATTTTTTCTTACCTTTATAGAATTGCCGGATTCTTTCCCGAAATTCAGAACAGAGTTCGTGAAATAGCGATAGACCACTATTTAAGAATTAAGAAATCTGGAAATTGGGCTTATCATATTGATAATCCTTCAACTACCATTACGGACCTTACTAATGCTTTTGGAGAAATGGATAGCCCTCAACACATAGAAAGGGCGGAAAAGCCGGCCATGTCAGCGGGGGCAGAGATAGTTTGGGACGGCATAAAAGATTTACAAGTAGCAAGAAAAGAGTTGTTTTGCTTGAAAAATCAAAAATTATTATTTCCTCAGTGGTTTATTGTTTATATCCTTGCTTTTATTCTTGTGGTCGCTTTTAATTTTATTCCTTCGCCGAAAGAAATGTTTGTTGATATCTTAAAGGTGTTTTTTGGAACAGCTGTTTTCATGGTATTGATTCTTCTAAATCAACTTAATGATTTATCGCTTTTCGGAAAAGACTTTGCTCAGAAAGTTGCTAATGATGTGTTCTGGATTGTGGAAGAAAGAGACAAAAAGGAGAAAGGTATATTAGATAGCAATTTAGAGAAAAAAATTAAAGAAACTAGAAAAAAAATTGAAGAATCTATTGCTCCTGACATTAAGTAGTTTTTCTCCTTAAGTATAAGAGCCCTCGTGTACGCTTTCAGGACATACAGCGCGGGTCTGCTTATAGAGATTTAAATAGAGATGTTTTATCCTGAGACTAAGGGTGTTCAAGTTACTGAACATAATTGACAGTTGGTTAGTTATGTTTTGAAAATAGGGGACAGTGAAAATAGTGAAAATAGGGGACAGTTCTCTTTTAGTCAGAATCTATGTTTTTGTTGTGCTAGTGGCTGGAAAAGAATTCTTCTGTTTTTTTATGTAAAACTCTTAAATTGAAACCTACAATGGTTTTATTTTTTAGTGCATTAGGGTATAATAATTAAGAAGAAAATAACATTTTAATATTTAGTAGACTTAATATATGGAAGAGCATAAAAATATTGAAAAACAAGAAATAAGCAAAGAGATACTTAGCGAATGGTATCAGGAAAAAGGTATTTTTCTGGAGGAAGAAGAGAGAGAAAAGTTGAAATCTAAAGAAGAAAAATCTGTTCCACCCCCACCTTCTCTTCAGAAAAGTGTAAAAACGGACGACGAAATAAAGAAAGAAGAGGAGGAGAAGAAACTGGTAGTAAAGAATAAGGTAAAGTATCTTCTAAGGCTGGGAGAAGAAAGAGGTTTGCAGTATTCGGTAAGGGAAGCCGAAAAAGAAAATAATCCTTTTCTTCTTGATATATACCATGATGTTTTGGACAAAGACGGCGCGTATAAAAAATTTCTAAAAAAATAGAAAATGGTAATATCTCCCGATCTAATAATTATTGTTGCTGTTTTTGGGCTTCTGCTTTTTGCTTCTTTAGTGTTTTCAAGGAAAAAAAGGAAAGAACGCCTGGACCGCAGCTTGGACATGTCCCTTTTTTTGGTTAAACTGCCGAAATATGAAAATCAAGAGAATGAGCAGGGGAGCAGGGAAGAAAGAGAAAAAATGATGATTTCGGTGATGGAGCAGTTCTACTCTAATTTTCTTTATTTAGATAAACGCGAAAATTTTTTCAAAAGCCATTTTAAAGGACGGCTTCGTGTTGTTTTCGAAATTGCTTCAGAAACGGGACAGGGGGATATTTCTTTTTATGTCGCTGTTCCCTCCAGTTACGAAGGGTCTATAAATAAATATATTCAAGGGGCTTATTCGGGAGCTGTGGTAGAAAAAATTTCGAGTGATTATACTATTTTTGAACCCGAAGGAGATATTGCAGCCTCTTATTTAAAATTAAAAAAAACCTTTTTTCTACCGGTTAATACATATGAAGAGTTGGGAAGAGATCCTTTAGAGGCGATTGTTAACTCGGTTGGAAAAATAGATCCTGACGAGGGTTCGGGAATCCAAATTGTGGTAAGACCGGCTACTTTTAATTTAGCGAAAAAAGGAGAGAAGCTCTTAAATAAGCTTATCAATGATGAAAAGAAGCTCGATGAAGCGGTAAAATATGTTTGCGCCGGTAATTTGATGAAATTCTTCAGGGAAATAGAGGAGATGTTTAAAAGTGATAAAAAGGATGATGCGTCTCGGGAAAGAAAAGGAGCAAAGGTTGACGAAGCTACGGTGCAAATGATCAGGTCAAAAATCAAAAAACCGGGATTTGAAGTTAATGTTCGTTTTCTCGGAGTAGCAAAAGACAAACAAAGAGCACAAGAAATTTTACGCAACATGGAAGGCAGTTTTTCTCAGTTTATGTCTGGGCTTAACGGGTTCGGATTTAAAAAGGTAGAGAAAGGAAGGAGGCTTAAGCGTATGATATATGATTTCAGTTTTAGAGATTTTAGAGAGGATCAGTCGATTATACTAAACAGCACGGAACTTGCAAGCATTTTCCATTTTCCTTTATCACACATTGAAAGCCCTTACATTAGGTGGGTAAAGACAAAAGAAGCGCCTCCCCCTTCGGAGTTGCCCGAGGAGGGGCTCCTTACACTCGGGGAAGCGGTTTTCAGGGGAGAAAAGAGAAAGGTGAATATTGCCACAAAAGATGATCGTAGAAGACATTTTTATATCATAGGGCAAACCGGAGTGGGTAAGAGCGGACTTTTAAGTGAAATGATTCGTCAGGATATTGAAAATGGCGAGGGAGTGGGGGTTATAGATCCCCATGGGGACCTTATTGAAGATACTTTGAGAAGTGTTCCCAAAGAGAGAATCGACGATGTTGTTCTTTTTGAGCCCTTCAATAGAGAAAGACCCTGCGGACTTAATATGCTTGAGTGGGATACTCCCGAGCAACGAGATTTCGCTGTTTCGGAGATGGTAACTATTTTTTCTCATCTTTTTCCAGCAGAAATTATCGGTCCAATGTTTGAGTATTATATGAGAAACGCAATGCTTGGAATTATGGCCGACAAAGATAACCCCGGAACTCTTGCGGAAATACCCCGTATATTTACAGACGACAAATTCATGGAAGACAGGCTTAGTAAGGTCTCTGATCACATGGTAAGAAATTTTTGGCTGAAAGAATGGAAGCAAACTACGGGGCAAACCCGGTCTGATATGCTCGGTTATGTTGTTTCCAAGATAGGAAGGTTTATTACCGATGAAATGATGAGAAATATTGTGGGTCAGCAAAAGTCAGGCTTTGATTTAAACAAGATAATGGATGAGAGAAAGATTTTTCTTGCGAACCTCTCGAAAGGTCTTACAGGCGAGGTTAACAGCTCCCTTCTGGGACTTATTTTAGTGTCTAAAATGCAAATAGCGGCCCTGAGGCGTGCCAGAATTCCCGAAGAAGAGAGGAAAGACTTCTATCTATACGTGGATGAGTTTCAGAACTTTACTACAAATAGTGTTGCCACGATTCTTTCCGAAGCCAGAAAGTATAAGCTAAATCTTACCATAGCCCATCAATATATGCCCCAGCTTAAAGAAGAAATAAGAGACGCGGTGATTGGTAACGTCGGGACAATGCTCTCAATGAGAATTGGGATAACAGATGCGGAATTTTTGGAGAAGCAATTTAAGCCGGAATTTTCCAAATTTGACTTAACAAACTTGGACAACTTCCAATACATTATAAGAATGATGTTAGGAAACAAAGTCACGTCGCCCTTTAAAGTGCATGCGACAAAGCCCAAAAAATATATGATGGAGGATCATGAGAAGGAAAGTGCCGACAAAATAGCGGAGGCGATAAGGGAAACATCGAAACTCAAATATGGAAAACCACGAGAGATTGTAGAAGCGGAAATTTTGGAAAGGGCAAAACTATAAAAAGTTGACCGGCGGTCCTTGGGGGTGGAGAAAGGGCGCACTGTAAAATATTTTGAAAATCAAGACAGCAAAAAAGAATTCTTTGGTTAGATTCTTTTTTTGATACTATTTGCTTATGGAAATATTAAAAGCCGAATTTGTTAAAGGAGTGGTAGGGGGCGATTACGACATTGGAAACAATCTACCCCAAATCGCTTTTTTTGGACGCTCTAATGCGGGAAAATCGAGTGTTATTAATTCCTTGGCTAGAAGGAAAAAACTTGTCAGGGTAAGCAAAGATCCCGGAGAAACCAAAGAGGCTAACTTTTATAAAATAAACGAAGCTTTTTATTTGGTTGATTTTCCCGGGTACGGCTATTCCAAGCATTCAATAAAGATGCGTAACAAAATGACCAAAAGGCTTTTTTGGTATGTAGAAAATTCTAATGTAAAGCCGGAAGCAGTTTTTTTGATTATTGATATTAAAGTGGGCTTAACAAACTTGGACAGAGAAATGATTGAGAAACTTAAAGAGAATAACCACCATATTAATATTGTTGGTAATAAGGCCGATAAGCTGGGAAAGGTTGCCCGAGAAGGAAAAGTGTCCGATATAAAAAAAGAAGAGCCGAAAATACCGGTTTTATTATATTCTGCAAAAACAAAAGAGGGGAGAGAAGAATTGGTTAAAACAATTTTGAAACTTACCAATTGCAGGGTCTGACCCTGCAAGGCAGGGTTGTGGGGTTTGTTGGTGAAATGATACAATTAGAGGAGTAATAATTTTTAGATACGGTCCGACCTGTAAATCCTCAGAGAACAAAATTGCGGTGAAGGCAACCAAGAAAGTTCAAGAGGTGTTTGCAGACTCAAAAAAGGGAACTCTTGCGCTGGCTACGAGCATTATCTTTTTTGCGGCGGTGATAACGATTGTGGAACTCCCTTGTTCGGTGGGGATACCGGTCGCTTTTACCGGGATACTAATCGAAGCGGGAGTTTCTCTTACCACTTTTGTTTTGTATATTCTGCTGTATCTTTTCTTCTATATGCTTATTGAAATTATAATTTTCTCAGGAGCGGTGTTTACAAAAGAAATCTGGCTGGCAAATTCCAAGGCAATTACGTGGATTACTCTTTTCGGGTCTATTATTTTATTTTATTTGGCGTTTTACTATATTTTTGGACTATAAAACAAAATGAAAAAAGTTATTTTTACATCAATTCTCGTATTAGTGGTGCTGACGGCAGTTGGCTTTTTGCTTGCAGAAAGAGAAGAAAAGTTGATTGTTGCCGGTTGTCCGACATTTCATTATATGCTTGAGGAGTTGGAAAGTAGCCAAAAAGCGGATGTTATAATGACCGACTCAACCGCGGAAAGTCTAAGACTGATAGAGAAAGGAGCGGTTGATTTGATTATTTCAGGGAGAGCTTTGAA
>PWKU01000004.1 GCA_003559635.1 Candidatus Nealsoniibacteriota bacterium
TATCTCTTTTTTGCCTTGCTCACACTATGGCCTAATTTCTGGGAGAGATTGTTGATAACTTTGTTCACCTGTCGATTGAGTAATTCGGTGGTTCTCTGGTTATTATAACATTATGTGGATGAGATTCGTCTTTTCCTGCTCCGCTGATTCTTATGAAGTCCGCTTTATCGCGAAGTTCCTCTATGTTCCCCGCACCAACATACCCCATTCCCCTTCTAAGACCGTTAATATATTGAAACATAACTTTGTTCAATTCACCTTTGTATGGTTTGAGGCCCTCAACTCCCTCGGCAACCAGCTCTTTCTTAGCGGAAGATGATTGGAGATATCTTTCTCGTGAGCCCTTATGTTCTTCCATTGCTCCAATTGATCCCATTCCCCGATAGATCTTCCACTGTCGTCCGTCTCGAAATATTACATCTCCGGGAGCTTCTTTGGTTCCTGACAGCATTCCCCCCATCATTACCGAAGAAGCCCCTGCGCCGATAGCAATAGGAATATCTCCGGAAAATTTGATTCCTCCGTCCGCACATATGGGAATGCCGTGCTTAAAAGCTTCTTTTGAACATTTATAAACAGCACTTAGCTGAGGAGAACCGATTCCGGCTACTATTCGGGTGGTGCATATCGAGCCGGGGCCCTGTCCAACCTTGATTCCGTCGGCACCGGCTTTTGCGAGCCTCTTTACCGATGTGGCTTCGGAAACATTACCGGCGATAACATCTATTTTGTAGTTTTTCTTGATTTCCTTCAGGGTTTCAATAACAGATTTCGTATCTGCATGTGCAGTGTCAATTACGACGGCGTTAACCTTTTTTTCAATCAGCATCTCCAGTCGCTCAAAATCATTTACGCCAATAGCCGCGGCCGCTATAAGCTGTCCGCTTTTATCGGTATTATATCCTGCGGGGTTTTTCATCATTATTCGGGAAACATCTCTAAACACGTATATTCCGACAATTTTTCGATCTTTGTCAATTATTGGTAAAACCTTTTTCTTGCTGTCAATCATAATCTGGTAAGCCTTCTTTAATCCGGTTTCTTTCGGAGCCGATATAACCGATTTTGACATAATTTCCTTAGCTTGAACCGAATTCTCTTGGCAAAAATCAAAATCATTTCTACTTATAATCCCCACTAAGCGATTATTGCCATCGACTACCGGAAACGTATTAAAGGAAAACTCCTTTTCTTCTTTCATCCTCAAAATCTCCGCAACGGTTTGGTTTTGCCTTACGCAAATGGGTTTATCAATAAAGCCGTTAAGGTAATATTTTACTTTTGCAACCTTACTTGCCTGCTCTTCGGGGGCCATGTTTTTATGAATTACACCAAGGCCTCCAAGTAGAGCCATTCCTATTCCCATTTGATGCTCGGTAACCGTATCCATAGCCGCGCTAACGAGCGGAATCTTCAGCGGAATATTTTTAGAGAACTTTGAATTGAGATCAACCTGATCCGGCATAATTTCGGAGTACCCCGACTTTAAGCGGACATCGTCAAAGGTCAGAGCCATTTTCATTTCTTCTACTTTTTTGAAAAATTTATCTTTCGGTAGTTCCTTTTTTTTGTTTTTCGGCATACTTTTAATTATTATCCGTAGTTTTATATCTACTTTATTTTCTTTAACTCTATTACCGAAGTTTCTAGATCATTTTTAAGAGGATTGTTATAATCACGTTCTAAAATAGCACTCATGACATTCAAAAATTGACCTAGTGTGTTTTCTTTTTTTGGCTCGGGTGCGCTAAATTCCTCAAACTCTTTATGTCCGTTTTGGTTGTAATCGTCTATGATTTCCGAGACATTGGCGACAACATCAGCAGATTTTAAAAGAAGAGAGCTTTCCGAAAAATTTTTAATTTTCTCGATTACTTCTTGTTTTCTCTGTTTCCATGGGAGATTTTTGCTTTCCGTAACGCTTCCGACAAGATCAGCAACTCGTCCACCAAAACCTTCTTGAATCATTTTAGAAGTTACTTTTTTCTCCCGGAGTGAATCTTCGATTGTATCGTGTAATATTCCGGCTACAATAACATCTTCATCAGCTCCTGCCCGCGAAAGGAGAAGGCCCACAATCAAAGGATGAGAAATATAGGCAACATCTTTTCCTTTCCTTTTTTGTTTTTGGTCAATCTCGTGAGTTTTTATCGCAAGATTGATAGCCTTTTTTATTTTTTCCGTATAAATCATCTTAAAGCGGCTTATTTTGTTTGTTTTTATCAAATCTAACGGTTACTTCTTCGTGGGTTTTACTCCAAGTCTTTACAAACATGTTTAATATTATCCAATGTTTGATCTTGCGGAATTTTTTCTCTGTTAAAAATGCCATCCCTTTCCTTTTCATCAATAACTTCGTCAATAATTTTCAAAAGAGAGCCACACTTTTTAAGCACCTTCTCGTCTTGGCCTCCGATAATTCGTATATAGGTTTCAAGCTGAAGCTTAATTTCCTTTAAAAATATACCTTGAATAGAATCTTCAGCTAGCTCTCTCCTCAATTCCCCTCTTCTTGTTTTTGTAGTTTCGTTTTTATTCTCTTCTAAAAATTTCAATTCCGAAAAAATTTCAAAAAGCTTGTTAATATTGCCCTTATTCGCTCCCACGACTACCGGAATTAAATCTCTAAGGCTCCCTTTGTGATATCTTCCGTTGGCATCGCTTATTTGAGATTTAAAGTATTTAATTTCTTGCAAACAATTTCTATTTTTTAATTTCTCCATGTTTCTTCTTATCTTTTTTTCGATAACATGCTTATCGGAAGCGGTGGAAGCGTCTACTGTAAGAGCCACTCTTTCCGGCTCCTCCTTATCAAATTCAACAATCATATCTACCCCGTTTGCAATATCATCGTATTTGTGTGTCTTTGAGGTCATTGCTTCTTCTCCGAACCAATTTCCATCATATATTTGGTCGGTCAATACTATTTCAAGACACATGGCTCTTTTCCTGTTTTCTTCGTCAATCTCTTTTTCCGAAGGACTTAAATCATCTCTTTGCTTTTCAATTTTTTTGATGATTGAATTTATGTAAGTTAAGTCCTTCCTCATTTCGTCTGATGAGTATACCCCTTTAAAATCTTTCCACTTGGGAGTTTCCAGACTTTTGCCGTATTTTAGGATTATCTTATAATTTTTTTCGTTGCTATCTCTTGCCTCAAATCTTTCAAAATTTTCCATCATGACTTTTTAGAAGTTATTTTTATACCTTCCCCTCCATTTTTTATATTATAAGATAAAGGGCCGGATATGTACACTTTTAATCTATTTTCTATATCTTCCTCGAATCATATGCCCAATGTAAAAGCGCTTGCCTTTGCTTTTTTCGACAGTCAAAATCTCCTTTTCGGCAATTATTTTTTACTGCGCCAAGATGCCTCTTAAAGGCTTTCCATCTTTTGATTTGTCTTTTATCTTCGTTTGTTATTCTTCGTCCCATGTAATATCGGCAGTACCACTGAAACCAACCCCTCGGATCTTCTTTGTAAATCCAACCTTTTTCTCTCCAGTGTGAAAGAGGCATGCTGGCCTTTATCTTAAAATAATTGAGATCACAATTCTTTCTCTCGGGAGAAAGCTTTGCTTTTTCAAACCACTCTTTTGGAAATTCGTTCCTGCCGTCAGTCATATATTTTCCGCAAAAGACGCCTAGCTCGAGCATCTCTTTAGGTGTTAATTCGGGCCTAAAGTCGAAATCAAAAGCTTCTCCCATTTTCTCGGAAAGAAAATATTCATATCCTTTCTGCATTTTATCGTTTACTACTATTTTTTTCATTACTTAATGTGTTATTTAAAAAACATTCTCTCATCTCTTAAGACTTATTAAAAAAGATACGACCAAGATATCCTGCAGCCCCCAGAGCGAAAGGGTAAACCAGAAAGAGAAAAATAAGACTGGCAGCCTTTTGGGTTTTTATGGTATTAGTAATCCCCCACTCTCCCGCTTCTTTTATCAGATCATACCATGTGCTTATACCAAAATGTGTAGCAAACATATTAAAGAGTAAAGCAGTTAAAAATATTAACACCCCGGAGAAGAATAATTTTAAAACAATGTTCATCTTTTCTCTATTTTTTTAGGATGTTGGGACATTTCATCTAAGATAGAGCAAAACTAATTTTATTCCTCAATCTTGTTTTTTGCAATATTCTCCAACACCGACTTAAGCTCCCCATAATTGTTAATTGCTAGAAATTGGGGGAACTCTTGAGTCATTTCCTCTGTTGCGTTAAATAAAATTGCTTTTTCTGCTTTTTCAAGCATTCCGATATCATTATAAGAATCACCTATCGCTATTGTCCTTAATCCTGTTTGCTGTAATGCTTCAACAGTTCCTTTCTTGCCGCCCTCCCGGAAAGTATATCCCGAGATAAATCCATCTTTGTCGACTTCTAAGGAGTTACAAATTATCGTGGGGTGTTCTATCTTATTAAGTATTGGAGACACAAATTCCCAAAATGTATCAGAAAGAATTATTACGGGCATTGTCTCTCTTGCCCATCTTAGAAAATCAACCGCTCCTTCAAGTGGCTCGCTTTTTTTGATTATTTCTATAATTGTTTTAAAGTCCACTTTGTTTTCTCTTAAAACATCAATCCTCTTTTGCGTTAGAACATCTAGATCGGAAATATCCCGAGTGGTTAGTTTGAGTTCTTCAATTCCGGTCTGCTCGGCTATTTCAATCCATAGCTCGGGCAAAAAGACGCTTTCCAAATCAGAATACAATATATACATTTTATATTTTAGTTATTGTTTTTTATTTTCCTCCAATTCCTTAAAATCCATATTAAAATATTCTATAAGGTTATAGTAGCTGAATTTTATAAGAAGATTTTCAAAGTGGGTGATTCTAAGAACTTCAACTCTAGGATTCCGGCGCGTAATCGTCCCAATTAATTTTTACTGATTCGTCTAAAAATTTTACTAATTTATCAATATAGTCACTTTCGCTGTAATCGTCATCTTCTTCCTTAACAACCAAATCAGCTTCAAACCATCTTCCAAAAGATGAATTAGAATGATAGAAGCTTTTTCCGACACCCATAGTAAGCACATAATCTCCATCTTTTGGATATTTACACAAATAATGTTCTGCGTCTAAGTTTAAATCTTCAGAATAAAATTCTTCACAAACTATCTTTCCATATTGCCCACCGGTAAACTCAAAACTTCTTACAGTAATTTGATTTCCAATAAGTTTTCCTTCTTCCCAGCTTATCGATGTTGATGCAAGGCCTGCTCCAGCATTAATTACATAATCGCCTCTATCTTTTGGCTCACACTCTGCATCGAGGTATCTGTACCCGTCCGTAAAGCCCCCCTCACAATCATAGTCCTTTGGGGGGTATAAGTAGTACCCTTGCATATCCAAGTAATCTTCGGATTCCTGCATCTCTTCTTCTGTCAGAACTTTCTCTGTCTCGTCTTCGACTAAATCAACTTTTTCTTCTCTCTGGAAGAAGAAAAAAGCCATTATAATAAGAAGGACAACAACAACTAAAATAATTATTTTTCTCATGTTTGTAAAAATTATTAATAATGTTTTTATTTTACTTTTCTTTTTTTATTAACATCATCTCCAAAATGACCCACATTGTCCAGATCTGTATAACAAACTCCAAGTAAAATTGCAAGCTTACACTTATTTTTTCCAAAATCTTAAAATAGCTACTGCTCCAGAAGAGTGGCTAATCAAAGCTGATCTTTCTGTTGATAGTTTCTCTTCAATAAAGGGAAGCTAGTATTCTTTCCTTGCTAAATCAGAATAAAATATCTATATATCTCTACACCCAAGTTTACTTAAGATTGAACAATATAAGTATTCTCCCTTTAAGCACTATTCATTAGTTTACATCTTCCCAAAATTGCAAAAGCTCAATTTCAAACAGAATATGATCTAGTGTAACGATAAATTGATAAAAAAGAATAAGAAAAGTCACGGAAAACAAAGAAAAAAGGATAAGAAAAATTTTTCCCATTCTATCATTCTTAAATAGTTTTCCCTCGTCTCTTTTCTCTTCTTCCGTCTCCGGCTCTTTCTCTTTCTTGCTTGAAATCGTGGTCAGATAAGAAATAGGAACTAGCAAAGGAAGAAGGCCAAAAAACAATCCAAAAA
>PWKU01000043.1 GCA_003559635.1 Candidatus Nealsoniibacteriota bacterium
TATGGGATAGTGTGAAAGGGAAAGGGGGGGACAAGGGGGGGTGTCTTTCTTTGCTGGGTTTTTACAGGGGACTTGACAAGTTTTAAAAAAACTGTTATCTTTGAGGTGGTTGTATGGAAGTATATCAGGAAAAACGAGGAGGTTTTTTTGAAAATAAGTTTCACAGTTTACGGAAGACCGATAGGAAAGCAGAGACCCCGAATAACCCGAGGGGGCAAGCTTAATTTTCTTCCTTCCAAGAGCAGGAAATACTCTGACGCGGTCAAATACGACTACATGGACCAAATAAAAGGCAACACATCTTTCCCCGACAAGACACCTGTTTACGGCAGAATAAAAATATATTTTGAAGACTCCCGCCGTCCGGACTGTAACAATGTCGAGAGAGCGATAGCAGACGCACTTGAAGGGTTCGCCTATAAAAACGACAAAAACTTCTGTTGCTACATCAAAGACTACGGATTCTCTCCTTCAAACCCCCGAGTAGAAATAGACCTTTCAGACTCCAAGAGGGAGCTTTTAAAACACGAAGTGGTTTCAATGGAGTCGAAAAATGAAAACTAAAAAAAGAAAAAAAAGAAAACATTTCGCAATGGTTAATTTCTCTGACATTAGAAACTTTGCTAAGTTCTTGTCGGACACCCAAAAAGAAGAAGTCAGTGTCTATCCTATCCCTCAGAGTGCTCCGTTTAACTTTGTTCTCCTTACGGAAGACAAATCCACTCGAGGTGGTGTTGTGATGGGCAGATTAATGTCCACCTCAAGTAAACGCTTTCAATTCAAAAGGAGCCGCAGAACCTTTGAGCAAATCAAACGGCTTAAAAATTTTGGGAATAAAAGCGGGCTGCCGACCCTTCTGGTAATCCAGTTTAAAGACTTAGACCCTAAAGGCTACGAACTCTCGTATATCCAAAGATACGCAGTGGTGAACCTTGACAACTCGTTTCATATCCGAACCGTTCATAAACCCGAGCAGCAAATAGTATTCTTATGAGTTACTTTCATAGCCCCGGGGCAGTATGTTTCATGCAGACAACAAGCACATACCCTTTGCTTTCTTCCTTCAGCAACCAAAAAAAAGATAAGCAAAAAGCTTCGAGTCTGCCGGAACTACACCTCGGGGCTGATTTAAATAAACAAAAAGGAGAAAAACCATGACTCTATGTAAACACCTTAAAGACGCTTGCGATAAATGCCCTGTAAGTATAAAGTGTGTTCAAAGAGAATCTATCGTTTCCGATGTTAAAGTCAGGACTCTTACCGATATCCAGAAAGTGGTAGAACACTACAAAGACAGGTTAGGCGTGGATAAAAACGATAAACAGTGGGATAAAAAATACTTCGCCAGGCACTCCGCCGCCGCAAGGCAGCTCCTTGATTTATTCGGGGAAACCGAAAAAGTCCTCCTTGCAATAGATGTTGTGTATAAAAATATCGGAGTGAAAGGTATGTGGTGGAACCTTAACACCGTAATTAAATGGGCTGAAAGAGTCGAAGTGGTTATTCAAGACGAACTTGATAAAAAACAAAAACGGAAAAAAGCCGCTCTTGCCAGAAAAAAAGAACAGCAAGAATACGAGGAAGCTAAAAAGAATGCGGTCCCTATGCCGGAAGAATATAAAAAGAAGTTTAAAGAACTTATGAAAGGAAGTTCGTTGTGAGTTTTCCCGCGTCCGCAGCAGTGTTCTTTATGTGTTTCTGGTTCATTGTCGGGTTCGTGGTAGGCATAACTCTTAATATAAGAAAATTAAATGAACCCCGCGACTGACTTCACGATTATAACCCCGGCTTATTTCTCCCATAAATTCCTCGAAGGGTTCCTCGAGTCTGTTTATATTCAACAAGGAAACACTAAGTTCAAACTGTTCCTTGGCATAGACAGCTGCAAAAAGACCTTGATAGAGGCTAAAAAACTTAAAAGCAAATATCCGTTCTTGTCATGTTTCTTCTTCTTAAAAAGACACGGACCTTTCCCGATACGAAACACCCTCGCTTACTTAGCTACATCTGAATACCTTACCTTCTTTGACTCAGACGATATCATGCTCCCGCACTTTATGGCTGCTACTAAACTTAATACTCATAAAGCCGACATGCTTGTTTACCAGAGACGAAACTACTACGACCGCCGCAAGGTAAAATACGGTCCATATACAACCTTTGTCCCCCCTATTATGGGGTCTAAAGACTTCACTCACGGAACATTTACTATCAAAAAAGAAACCTTTACAGAGAAAATGGGCGGGTTCAGAGATTGGAAATGCCACGCAGACTTAGAGTTCGGAAAAAGGTTGAAGAAGTTAGGCTTAAAGAAAAAAGCCCTTAAAGACTCAGTGTTCTTGTTTAGAAGAAAACACCCCGATTCTATAACTCAAACCCCCGAAACCAGCTACTCTTCGGACTTGAGGCGAAAGTATAAAAGAATGCCAACGGTGGCAGAGAAAATAAAACCAAAAATGGCAGAGTATGTCAAAGTTTCTTAATAAAAAAGAGTTTGATAATAAAATAAAACAGAACATTGAATACTGGAAGAACTCAAAAAGGTGGAAATATATCAGGGTTGTAATAGATGAACTTAGGAAAATAAACCCCGAAACCTCTCTTGAAATTGGGACAGAGGGTATCCCCCTGATTTCAACAAGCGATATCTTCCCTTATGACGCAATGCAAACGCCCTGGTCCTATAAAACCCGACAGTATGACTGCCTTGTTGCCCTGCAAGTTCTCGAACACCTTCAACCTAAAACTAAAGAAGCGTTTCAAGAGATGTGCCGCGTAGCTGAATATACGATTATCTCCTTGCCGTATAAATGGAAACGGACTAAACTTAAAAGCCATAAAGGAATAGACGATAAAGTAATTAAAAAATGGACATCTGGTAAGAAACCGTATAAAAAAATAATAGTGGGTAAAAAAAGAAGGATAATATTATGCTACAAAAACAAATCCTTGTAGGTGGGTTTTTCTACTCGGGTTCCTCGGCTGTTGTTGACTACTTGAGACAGTTTACCGATACGCAAATGTTCCATAAACGAGAATCTATGATTTTTAGAAACGGAATAAAACGCCTCTACGAAGCTCGCCGCAAAAATGAATACATATTTTTAAAAGAAAAAAAAGATATGTTTAAAAGGTTCACCGGAGTTGATGATAAAACACTCTACACCTCTAACTTCCAAAGAAAACAAAGCATAAAACTTGCTCAAAACCTATCAAGAGAAAAAATATCAGCCATATTCGGACCCTATATCAACAAATATCCTTACGATTCCTTTGCTTTGTTCTGTTTAGAAACCAAAAGGTTCATAAAAAAATATATAGACCTTGCTTCAATAGAGAAAGAACTTGTAATTTTTGATAACGACCCTAAAGCTTACGACGGAAAACTCTGTAATCTCTACCCAAACCCCTATTTTATCCCTGTTCTTAGAGACCCTTTAGACCAATGGGCGGATATTAAAAAGAAAAAACCCAAAAGGTTTAAATCAGTAGAAGAATTCATTGAAGATATAAACAAAAAGTATGTAAATTTCCGTAAATCCCTCGGTTGTCTGCCAAAAGATAGGGTTTATCCTGTTTATTTCGAGTCTTTTGTTACATCTCAGTCCGAAAGGTTCCATGTTAAAAACTTTGTGGGAGTAAAAGGGGAAATAAAAAGGAGAAAATTCTATACAAACAAGTCAAAAAGGAATGTAAACATTGCAACCGGTAGGTTAAAGAAACAAGAGATGATTAAAATTGTCAAAGGAGCTATTCTATGACCAAAAAAATGGAAACTGTTGAAAGAGACAGGGGTCCGGCACCCGACAAATGGGGAATTATGAGGAAAAATGAGAACCTCGACAAAATAATGGTGCGGACAAACAGAAAAATACACACAATAACCCGCGGAGAGGACATAATGGTAGAAAAAAAAGACAAAAAAGTTAAATGGGTTGTTCTCGGGTTGTGCCCTTTCAATCTTGTGGAGATAGAACCAGGGGGTAAGCCAGTAAACTTAGGTAAAGTTTCGACAAAAGAGTTCGTTGAAAAAAGAGAACAGCAAGCTTAAGTAACACTTTAAGTTTTTCTTAATATGTAGTGATATACAGGCAATATACTTGACTTTAACTCTGTTTTGTGTTATATATATAATTAAAGGGAGGTGGTTATGCCCGAAACTAAAGAGTCTATTATCGAACTTATAAAGAAAAGCCACGAATGCAAGAAAAATAAGCAGGCATCAAAGTATATAAAAGATAAGCTTCAAGGCAAAAACAGGTGCGACACTAAAGTAGACACTCAAGACTACCGGAAAAATGTAGTAGAAATGTTTAATAGCTTTGGAATAAGCCTACCCTATCTCTTAACCAAACATTATTCCTTACTGGAAAGCTCCGACGCTAAAGTTGTATTGAAAGCCCTCAAGCTTGCTTATGAAATTCAAGGAATATCAGGTAAGGCAGCCGGAAAGGCTCCCAGGTCAGTAAAGAATGTCCTTAACATATACGAAGGTAAGTCTCCGGAAGAGATTAAAAGGAAAATAAATGAACTTAAATCAAAGTCTTCAGGAATTACTTGAGCTTGAAAGAGAACAAGGACTAAAAGACCTTCTGTATTTCGATAGAGAAATCCTCGGGTATGACCCCGTAGAAAGGACACACAGGGAATGCCTTGATTATGTTTCCTCAGACAGAAAAAGGAAACTTGTCCTTATGCCTCGACACTCCTATAAAACCACACTCATCACTGTTGGTAAAGTGATTCAAAAAATATGCCAAAACCCTAACATAAGAATTCTTATAGACTCGGAAACTCATGGGCAGTCCGTTGATATGCTCCGAATGATAAAAGAACACCTTACAGGCAATGCGAAGCTTATAGGAATGTTTGGAGAGTTCAAGAAAGGTGATTCAAAAAACAAACAAATATGGAAAGGAGACTCAATAGTTATCTCCCAAAGGACAGGGGTGTTCAGGGAACCGACTGTCAGGGCAGGGTCTGTCGGGAAAGTTAATGTGGGAGACCATTATGATTTAATTATATCTGATGACTGGGTCTCGGATAAAAACACCACGACTTCTGACCAAATAAAAAAAGTTATAGACCATTGGAAGGCTATACATTCCGTTTTAACTCCCACAGGAGAGCTGCTGATTATAGGAACACGCTGGTCTTACGATGACTTATACGGACACATTATTGATAATGAGGAGCTTTACAAAGAATACCTTCCTTTTATTAGAAGTGCCTACAAAGAGAACGGCGACCTTTTCTTTCCTGAAGAGCTAACACAGGCATTCTTGGAGACACAAAGGAAAACTCAAGGAGAGTATATGTTCTCATGTCTTTACTTAAACGACCCCCTGCCAGTGTCTTCTCAGGACTTTCAAGAAGAATGGATTAAAAGTTACAAGCTGGTTCGAGTGCTCAAAGAAAAAGACCTTGAGTTTTATTTTGCTGTTGACCCAGCTATAAGTCAGAATAAAAGTGCTTGCGATTCTGTAATTATTGTGGTGGGTATTGATTCCGAAAACAATATGTATGTTGTGGATTATACAAGAAAGAAACTAAAACCTAATGAAATTATAGAGGAGACTTATTTGTGGGCTGAAGAGTATGAGCCTGAGCAAGTAGGAGTGGAAATGAATGCTTTCCAGAAGTCCCTTAAGTTTGGGTTTGACGATGAAGCCTTGGAAAGAAACTGGTGGCTCCCCATAGTTGAAATAACAAGCGACGGAGACAAAGACAGGAGAATAAGGTCAGTTCAGCCGCGGTTCAGTGCGGGTAAAGTTTTTGTAAGGGACTCAATGAAAGACTTGAGAAGAGATTTAATGCGGTTCCCTCATATCTCAGACAACAAGAAAGACTTGCTGGACGCTCTCGGTATTGTAAACCAAATGGTGCGGAGAAGGGAAGTCGAGGAACAAGAGTATATGGAAAATCCGAACAGTTTTAACGGAGTGTTTAATCAAATGAAAAAAGCAAACGAAATGACTACAAGAATAGGGAACGAATCCTTCACTTTTCAGGAAGCTTTCGATAGTGTCCGAAATGGGTGAAGCGACAAAATACCACAGAAGAATAAAACTGGCGGCTATTGACCGTAAAAACGAATACGAAAAGAATTGGAACAGGTTTAAGCTTTACTATTCAAAGGGAAGAATGGGTGGGTCCCTAACCGATGAAGACAAAATCAAAGTTGAAATAGTTTACTCTATCATAAGGAGCCTTGAGGCAGGACTATACTACCATAACCCCTATATCTACCTGGAGTCCCGCTCCCAGAGGTTTGTCAATGAAACTCAAGCCGTGGAAAAACTCCTTAACAATGAGTGGAGAGACAGCCATATTGACAGGGAAATAAAGAGAAAGATAAGAGACAACCTTGTTGTAGGGCACAGCTGGTCAAAGACAGGGTATATGGGCATGTCAAAAAGCAGAATGCTGCAAACAGGTCAACTACACCAGTCTCTTCGACCTAATAAGTTATACACTTTAAGAGTGTCGCCTTGGGATATGTTTAAGAACAGAGAGGCAAGCGTGAACAATATCTGGTGGGCTTCCCAGAGGTATTACAGGAAGATATCAGAGCTGGAAAATGATAAGCGGTTCCCTAAAAATTTAGACATTGATGCTAAAGACATGATGAATATTAACTCTAAAAATGGGGAAAACATTCTTAAAGGAGAGGTGGACAACGAAGACTTCTTGAGGGTAGAGATGTTTGATTTCTGGGATAGGCAGAAAGAGGAATACCTGATAATAGCTTCCGGAACCGACAAAGTTCTTTATAAATCAAAGTTTCCCCCTTACGGTTTTGCTTTTGATTACCTCTGCCTTGAAGAAGATATAGACAGCTTTTACGGTCTTTCTTCTGTTGAGAAGGTTGAAAGTGAAGCCAGAGAAATAAACGAAACAAGAACCCAGAGAATTAATCACAGGAAAAGAATGAAGGCTGTTATAATGTATGACCCTAAACTTATAAACGCAGGGGAAATGGAAAGAATAAGGAACTCTTCCGATATGTCTCTTATACCTGTTAAAAACCTTGCTTCAAGAATATCAGGCAGAGAAGGTCAGGCGTGGGCTGTCCTTGAAACCCCGAGTATTCCGGCAGACTTATACAATACAGAAACTATTTGTAAGCAAAGTATAAGAGAGACCATGGCAGTTCCTGCTTATTCACAGGCACAAAGAGAGCCAGGGATAAAAACAGCCTATGAGGCTTCTCAAATCAAGGGCGGCGAAATGGCAAGAAACACTGATAGAATGAAAATTATCAATCGGTTCTTGGCAGAAGTGGCAAAGAAACACATTGATGTTATTAAGAGTAAGTATTCCGACAGGCTGGAAATCCCCTTCTTTGACGAGAAAGGAAAACAAGCTTTTAGGCATATTAAGGGGACAGATATTAAAGGGTTCTTTAATGTAAATATTAATGTGGCAGAGTCTATTCCAGAAGATGACATGGTAAGAATTCAGAGAGAAGAAAGGTTCTTTGAGCTCTTTGCCAACCACCCGAACTTTGACGATGTTATTCTTGCCAAAGATGTCTTTGACGCACATAATAAGAAGAACTTCGACAAGGTTTACAAGGGAGATACCGCACACGCGGGGGCTCCGGGAACTCCAGACGGTGATTATGGGCTTTCCAACAGGAATAAAGAAGGTCAAAAAGCAGGAATGGGTGCTTCACCAGAGGTTGAACCTTCCAGGGTTGCAAGAGCAAAGACAGGGGGTGCGGCAGGAGGTGGCAGGCAGTGAGTAAGTCTGGTGTATATATCTACGATAAAGACAAACAGAAAGTAGTTAAAATATCAGACAACCCTCGTCCCAAGCCAACGGTGGTCGGAAGGGTCGATGAGCCCTATTTTGATGTTGGTCTTGACTCTGTTGTTAAAGGTCAAAATCATAAGAGGGATTTATTAAAAAGGAGAAATTTAAGCATAAAATGATTCCAGAAGAAAACTTAGGAGACATTCTACAACAGGTTGCAGGAGACGCAGGCATTCCTGAAGAGACGGGAATCCCTTTAGACCAAGAGTCTGAGATACAGGAGGTAGATGAAAGAAGGGTTGAGGCTTTATCACGATTCGAGCCTGAGATAGCCCAAAAGCTACAAGATTTTAAGACCAAGTCCATAAGTGTAGAAGAACTTGTGGACGGTTTAAGAGGAATAGCCGATGAAATTCAGAAGACGCAAGAAGCTGAACCTGAACAAATCACCGGTCAAACATTACAGGAGGAAGAAGTAATATTATGAACAACCCTAACGGAACCCAGAAAAACCCCGCAGGTCAAGCTCAGAAAGCAACCAGCGGCGGAGCTGAGAGTCAACCAAAAGGAAGTGGCGATGAGCTGAAACTGACGAATATTCAGGAAATTGAAAAGAAACACCCAGAGCTTGTTCCTTTAGCCAAACAACTTCAAGCGGATTACACTCGTAAGACGCAGGAGATAGCTGGTATAAAGAACAAAGCTAAAGCTTTTGAAGAAATATCAAAAGACCCGAAGTTTCAGAGTTTTGTTTCTGAAGCATACGGACTGGGAAACCGTCAGAGAAGTCAGCCGAAACAGAGTAAACAAGAGAACAAAGAGTCAATAGGGAAAGAGCTGGGTATTAATTTAGATGATGAGCTTGTTGATGATGACATTAAGAAAGTTGTCAAACACTACAACAATGTGATTTCGTCTTTGAAGTCAAAGCTTGACAATCTTGAAGCCGGGAATGCTCGCACTCAGAACGACAGGATTATAAATCAACTTGAGCAGCAATATCCAGGTTTTAAATCGAAAATGCCAGAGCTTCTTCCCCTTATCAATAAGGGTTATGACCCTGAAGCGGCTTACCTTAAAAAGTTCGGAAAGGAGCTTATTAACCAGAAAACTCAAGCCGAAATAGAAAGGTTAAAAAAAGAGGAAACAGAGTCTATTCCCCCAAATGTAGGGGGAGGAGAAAAACCTGAACCTGCCTCTCAGGAAATAAAGTCCTTAGATGACGCTATCTCATTTGCCCAAAAAGAAGTCAGTAGTTCATAGAGCAAAGTAAGATAGATAAATAAGGAGAAGATATAATGCCGTTAAGACATGACCAAATAACAACGACATGGACGGAGCTGTTGGCGACAACTCTTCGTAAATACAGAGAGAAACTGGTTGACAATATTTTTAAGTCAACTCCTCTTTTGTGGGAGCTTGAGAAAAGCAAAGACAAAGAGGAAGGTGGACACAATATTGTTGTCCAGATAGAATATGATGAGAACCCCAATGTGATGACTTATGAGGGTTCGGAGGAACTCTCCATGGACGAGGAAGAAATAGTCTCGGCTGTGGAGTATCCTTGGAAAAACCTTGCAGGTTCTGTTGTAATAAACGGTCCGGATAGAAGGAAGAATAGTGGCAAGCTCGCTATGATAAACCTCTTGAAAGCACGCATAAATAACTGCGAGAAGTCTCTTCGTAAGAAGCTTAATTCTATGTTTTATGGGGACGGGACAGGAAACTCTGGTAAAGACTTCCTTGGGCTCGGAGCTATCATAGACAACTCGGGAACTCTGGCAGGAATAGACAGGAGCGAATCTGGCAACAGTTTCTGGAGAGCAAATGTTGTAAATGTCGGGACCGAACTCGGAGCCGCAGACCCTGTTTGGGGTGGCGATGACGATAACATGATTAAACTCATGATAAATATGTTTTATCGGTGCTCAGACGGAAACGATAAGCCGACTATGCTTATAACCGACCAGGAGATATTCGAACTCTACGAAAATAGCCAGGCACCCAAAATGAGGTATCAGTCTAATGCTGTGGCGGACGCGGGTTTCATTAACATAACCTTCAAAAACACTCCGATAGTGTATGATGAAGACTGTGATGAAGCTACGATGTTCTTCCTCAATAGTGATTATTGCAGAATGTTCACTCACACTCAGGCGGACTTCACACCAACTCCTCTGTTGAAACCTTTTAACAGGGACATGGTGGGACAGCACTTGCTGACAATGGGGAACTTGACAACTTCACAGCCCAGAAGGCTGGGTAAACTTGTCAATATGAAGAATGAGGAGTCATAAGAGTAACGGGTAAGGAAAGTAGCATTCCTTGAGATACAGGGAAATGTAGCCGTAGGTGGAACGAGGCGGGGAGAGGTTTTCTCATGGTCTCTCCTCGCCCAAATAGGGAGAAAAAGTAATGGCAGTAATGAAAAGAATGAAAAAGCAGCCTCAGTTTGTTCCCGCAACAAAAGAGAAACAAGCTAAAGTAGAGGCAGAAGAAAGAAAAATGTTTCATAGGGTTATAGTTCCTAAACAGAAAGAGGAAAGAAACCCTGATATTGTAAGGAAAGAAGTAGTTGAACCTGAACAGAAAGAGCCTAAAGAAAAACCTATTGTAACGGAAAATGTTTGTCCTTTCTGTTTTAGAGAGCTTGCCTCAGTTACGGGAAGAAAAATACATGAAAAGACTTGTCCGGACAACCCAGAAAACAAGCAGTAAATGGCAACTGTTGCAGACCTTATAACAGAGTTTAGGGAAACAGTAAGAGAAACCGATAAAGACAACTCTCACTTTTCTGATACAGAAATCATACGCTGGTTAGATGTCGGACAGGTAGCTTTATGTAGTGGTATTGACTTCTTAATAAAACAGGTTGTCCGTCTCTCTGAAGAAGACCAAAGGCAATATTCTCTACCTGACGGATTTAAAACTTGTTTGAGAGTGTCTTACGACGGAAGAAAACTTGAAGGGTCTGTAATGGAGAGGGAAGACTTTTATGACGGTAAATGGAAGGAGTTAACTGGAGGAAGGGTGGATAGGTATTTAATTATAGGGGACTTTCTTTATCTCATAAAAAAACCTCAAGAAACAGGGAAGGATATTTATATGATTATCTCGGCTTTCCCTTCAAGACTTAAAACACCCGAAGACACCCCGGAGATTCCTGAAAGGTTTCAACCTTCACTTGTTGTTTTTGCACTCTCAAAAGGGTTCAAGAAAATAAAACAGGTTGATGTGGCACGCGAGTATCAGGGAGAGTTCCGGGACTGGCGAGTAATGGCAGAAGAATTGGCAACAGACAAGAACAGAGACTTAAGTTTTCTTTTAGAAGACCAGACAAAAACGACAACCCCTGTTCACCTGGCACTTGGTGAGTGGATAAGGATTTCCTAAAATGCCTTGGAGTGATGTCGATAAACCCGACTCCGGGGATTGGGTTGACAGAGAAAAGCTAAAAGAAGATAAATGGTCTGACCCTAAACAATATAAAAAGGAATGGTTTTATTGGTTTGTTTCTCCTTGGTTTCAAGTCGGGTGGTTTTCTTTTCTTGACGCTGACTATTGGGGTAAGAAAAGTAAGCCTATTGACGATGTGTGGCAGGAAAAAGAGAAGCCTGAAAACGGTTGGGAATTTATATAGTTATGGGTATATACACAGAAAACGGATTTTTTTATAAGCCGGCATTCGGGGCTTCTGGTCCGGGAGAGAAAAAGAACTTTGATGAAGGCTTAGACGGTGCGGACTCCGCCATTCAAGCCCGTCTTTTAACCTCAACATTCAACTCGCATGAGGCTTCCAGTTTTGTATCAGGAGATAAGGCTAAGTTAGACGCAATCGAGGCGGAAGCAAACAAATATACACTTGAAGTTCACAACAATAATTTCCATACAGAAAACTATATCACCGACTATACCGTTACACAGACAGATGTAACTCAACATCAAGGAGCATTATCAATAACAGAAAGCCAGATTTCTGACCTTAAAACATACCTTGAAAACATTGAGGGGGAAAGCATAGGTAACCTTTCTGATGTAAACTTAACAGGAATAGAAAACGATAAGATATTAAAATACAACTCTGTTTCGGGGAATTGGGAAGTTTCAGATGATGAAGGGACAGAATATACCGCCGGAACAGGCTTAACCCTGACAGGCACAGAGTTTTCCACAAATGACTCACAGATAGACCATAACTCTTTATCTAATTATGAACAAGCAGAACACAGAACTATTAATGATTCCGGCACAGGGCTGGAAGATTTATGGAGTGCTAATAAAATAGACTCTGAAATATCGAGTATATCCGCAGGGAGCATAGGGGACTTGTCAGATGTCCTGAATGAATCACCGGATAACAGGCATTCCCTTGTGTATAACTCGGCTAACACCCGATACGAGAACAGGTTGTTAGTTGAAGCCGACATATCAGACTTAGACCACTATGACTCGACAGATTTTGACACCGACTTTGCGGGGAAATCTACAACAGACCTCTCCGAAGGAACGAACCTCTACCACACAGACGCCAGGGCTGTTACAGCTATAAAAGAAAACGAAGACTGGAACGCTACTAATTGGGACACGGCACACGGTTGGGGCGACCACTCCGCTGCCGGATATTTTGATACAGTTAAGAACTCAATAGAGTTAGACTTAGGAGCATTACAGCTTACTGGAGATT
Organism: Candidatus Nealsoniibacteriota bacterium; assembly: GCA_003559635.1. Taxonomy (GTDB): domain Bacteria; phylum Patescibacteriota; class Minisyncoccia; order Minisyncoccales; family PWPS01; genus PWHW01. Next base: position 12,443 of record PWKU01000043.1, read on the forward strand.
CGGCTACGCCAGGCAACTCTAAATACTACGGAACTAACGACACAGGAACAAAGGGGTTCTTTGATTTACCTGAAGGGGGAGAAGGGGGAGATATATCAGGCACGATAGCCACAAGTCAAGTAGCGTTCGGAACAGCCACAGACACTATCGGTGGGGATAACAGTTTAGTTTGGGACAACACAAATAAGCGATTAGGGGTAGGAGAGACAACCCCTCTTTACGGTTTCCACTTTGACGGGGGTGATGTATCAGGCTCAGCTGCTGACCCGGACTATGCTTTCAGGCTTACCGGGATGAGAGGAGGGAGTGCTTTTGGGTTAGAAGGGGAGGGTCCTTCTATATTTCAGGAGTGTGCAAGGGATTCCACATCAGGGCTGGCTTTTAGTATGTTTAAACTTAGAGCTCGGAGATTTGGTTCAAGTGAAGGAACAAACCCTGAAGCGTGGATAGCAAATATAGGAATATTGGGTTCATTTGCCTCCGGGAGCACAGCCCCCATAGGAAGGTATATTTATATGGGTGCAGACAGTGAAACTTCCTGGAATAACGCTTTCTTTAAAATAGCGGGGACTAATGCTGACTACGGTGAGGGTCTGGGATTGGGAGTGCCGTCAAGCGACCACCCAGAGCATACTCTTGATGTCAGAGGCGATGGCAGTTTTACAGGGGACTTAATGTTAACAGCGGACTTAATGTTACCGAACGCTTCGGGGGCTTCTAATAACTTAGTTATTGGGGGGAATGATGATATGATTTCCACATTTTCAAACTCTTTAGTTTTCTATCCTAATAGAGCTGTAGGGGATTATATGTTTACTTTCAGGTCACATTCTAATAGGTCTGATTATAGACACGAAATGTTAATGGACCCTAATGGAAACTTAGGGATAAATAATGACATACCAACAGAGAGGTTAGATGTAGGTGGAAATATAGCGGTATCAGGAACGGTTGACGGTGTAGACCTGTCCGTAAAGGCTCCCGACTGGGACACAGCCTACGGCTGGGGGGACCACTCTCTGGCAGGCTACCTTACAGAGGAAACCGACCCGATATTCTCTTCTATTGCTACGGCTGAAACTTACGGAATGAGGTTTAAAGAGGGAAAGAGTGAACTAAGAGGATATACCAATGAGTGGCTAACCATAGCCGCCACAAACCATGCAGGAGTAAGGATTGACTGTGAAGGGAATTCCGGGGTTGTTTTTAGACATGACGAATCGGTTGTATTCGAATATAACGGATTTAATGAAGACTTTATAATACATAAGGAACTTTCTTTAGAGTCGAACAAAATAACTAACCTATTAGACCCGACAGCCGCCCAAGACGCTGCTACAAAAAATTATGTCGATACAAATTCCGCTACGGTAGCCGGAGCCAACACCGAGATACAGTATAACAATGCCGGGAATTTAGGAGCTTCCAGTAATTTCAGGTATGACGGTTCTGTTTACTTAGACCCCGAAACAATACCAACAGGAGCGGGAACTCGATTAATGTGGATTCCTTCCAGCCACGCTTTTTTAGTGGGAAATGTAACTGGAACACAGTTTGATACGGTGAGAAACTACTCTACCAGTATAGGCAGAGATGCAGAATGTGATGGGCAAGGGTCAATTGCAATGGGATATGAGCCTAAAGTCTCGGGGGGGATATATACCTGGGGTGCAGTTTCCATTGGAAGGGAAACAAATGCTTCGAGCTCGGGAGCAGTTGCCTTAGGGTATCAGACAACAGCTTCCGGTCAGTATTCTACTGCAACTGGGGCACATACAGAGGCTTCGGGGGACAGGTCATTCGCAATGGGGGCTTACTGCTCTTCCGAAAATAATGCTTCTTTGGCGGGAGGGCTCTGGACAACAGCAAGGGGGGATTATAGTTTTGCATACGGCGAGAGGTGCTGGACAGGCGGAGATTGGGCGGTTGCTTTAGGAAGAAAAGCTTATGCTTCAGCAAACGGTAGTTTCACTTTGGCAGACAGTCAAAACGACGACCAATACAATTCAACAGCCAACAGGTTTGTGGCAAGGTTTGCAGCCGGGTATGTTTTTAATGGTGGAGATATTACAGTTGCCGGAAAGGTTGATGGTGTGGATATTGCGGCTTTAGCGAATAATGCAATGGGAACCGTAAACCACGGAGATGACGCAACCGTGGCACGACCGACAGGCTACGCCGCTATAACATGGGTAGGAAGTGTAGAACCGAATAACTGGGAAAACGGAGATATATGGTATGAGGCATAATGATTAAAACGACTTTTTACAACACACACACAGGGTATTTAGGAGATATTCAATCATACAGTTGCGCGAATACCGGATATTACAAGTTCATAGTTCAAGGGGCAATGGGAGGTGAGGCTCCTGAACGGACAGCCGGCAGGGCAGGGTATGGAGCAAAGGTTGTAGCAATTTTGCATTTCAACGAAAACCAGAGCTTACAGGTTATAGTAGGTCAAAAGGGCGGAGCTTACGAGTATGACTCGGCAGGCGGGGGTGCCTCTTTAATAGGTGCCTCTTTGACTCCCTATATTGTAGCCGGCGGCGGAGGAGGAGGAAAATTGGGGGATGTTCATGATTACGAATACTTAACCGCAGGGGGGCACTTAGAGGAATTTGGCAGGGCTGGTTGGTCAACTAATAGATACGCACTCGGCGGAGCTCCGGGTCAGGGAGGAAAGTTTGACGGTTCACGAGGGCTCGGAGGTGCAGGCTGGTTTGAAGACGGAGAACATCACAATGTTGCTTCAAAATCAGGGACAAAGCTTTCATCTTCAGCTGGGACAGACAGGGCAAAAGGTGGGGTTCTCGAACCTTTAGGTTACCCGGCAATGGAAGGTGGGTTCGGTGGAGGCTCCGCAACAAGTCAATATACCGGCTGGGGTTGTGCCGGTGGTGCAGGGGGTTACGGCGGCGGAGGCGGCACTTATGCCAGAGAAGAAAATAACGGAAACTCCGGGGGAGGGGGGTCTTTTGTTCACGAAGACGGAATCTTTTTAGTAGAAGAAAGTGCAATAGATACCAGAGACGACCACGGTATGGTTGAAATAATACGCATGGCAAAAGGGTTAGGGTTTACAGGTAAAGCAGACCCTGCAAGAACAACTGCGACCCTATATGCGGACATAACAACTTCGGTTGCCGTAGATTTGTCTTTTGAGTATAGAGAATTAGGCGGAGAAACTTCTACTTCTTCAAGTAAGGAAGTTACAATAGACGGAGAAGAGTCAATTCAAATTACAGGGCTTAACCCGGGGACTATTTATGAATACAGGGCAAGAATAGATAACCAGGGGGATAGCGACAATATGACACACGACTGGAAAACCTTTAGGACAGCGCAAGAGTTTAATTATGAGGTAGCAACAAATGAGGAATGGGAGCAGGCTTATAAAAAAGATTTTGTAAAAGCGTTGAACAATAAATTACAGATAGATGAGTAAACAAACTTTTAACAACTCAAGCACAGGAAGGAACGGCACGCTTCAGGACTACAATATACCTGAAGACAGTATTTATGAAATAGTAGCATACGGAGCCGCAGGCGGGCAAGGAGACAGGACAGGAAGGGAAGGGAAAGGGGCTAAAGTGGCAGGTAGGTTTTGGTTGGCAGCAAATACTTCTTTAAAAATAATGGTAGGACAGGAAGGCGGGAAAGTCGAAAATCAGGTCGCAGGGGGTGGGGCTTCCGCTGTGTGGGTAGACCTTGCAGAGGAACCCTTAATAGTAGCAGGCGGGGGCGGTGGGTTTGCGGTAGGCGATGACGATTTTCCTCAATCTTATTCAGACGGAAGTTTATCAGAAAAAGGTTCTTTAGGTTGGGGAGGGCACTCCTTTGGTCGTGGCGGGATTGAAGGAAACGGTGGGGTAGCGGCAGATAGTAGAGGGGCAGCAGGTGCCGGTTGGCATACAGACGGAGAAAGTATCTCTGCGAATAGTGGGGGGCAAGCATTAAAAGACGGTGGGCAAGGTGGTGACGGAGGGGATTCGGCAGACGGCGGTTATGGAGGTGGTGGTGCAGTGGACGCTGCTACCGGGTGGGGTGCCTGCGGCGGCGGCGGCGGGTATTCCGGCGGCGGCGGCGGATATTCTGAAAGTACTGAAAACGAAGGTGCCGGCGGCGGCGGCGGTTCTTATGTTAATGCTAAAGGAGAGTTTCTTCGAGAACAGAGTGCAGTAGGTGAAAGAGCAGGGCACGGATTAGTGGAAATTGAAAAGATTAAAAGAGCTGTCAGAATTTCAACCCCGGTTTCAATGGAAAATGTGATAGACACACCGGTTATATCCTGGAGTGGAACAGGAAGCTTTAATGTTTACACTGCCTCTACAAATAGTGGTTCGGAAATACCTACGGTTTGGGACAGCCCAACAAGTGGACAGGAAGTGCCGAACGCAAGCGGAGGTTTTTTATGGTGTAAACAAGAGCTGGACTCTGACGGTGAAATAGAGACCCTAACACTCACAGCCACTTATCCGTCAGAGGAACAGGTTTATATAAAAATCGCAGGTGAAGCTACGGCGGCAACGCCGTATGTCAGAAAAGAAGGACAAGCTGTTACTGTAAATATTAATTTGAAGGGAGAATAAAATGGAGCAAAAAGAAACTAACATTAAAATTACTATTGCGGGAGATTCGGAATATGAAATCACATTAACCGCAGAAGAAGAAGAAGACCTTACTCAAAACTTTCAAAGAAGTGAGGGCGTTATAGTAGATGTTTTAGAGGAAAAAATAGCCAATGAGATAGTAAGAAGACTGAAAGAGCAGGTTCACTCAAACAGAAGAATTGTAATTAGAGAACGAATTACTGATGAATTAGTTGAGTCTGATATGGAAGCAAGAAGAGTCAGGTAAAGGAGGAATAATTATGAGGATAATAGTTGAAGGAGTTGAAAGGTTTTACATGGATATTTCCAAAGCAAAGTCTGATGAACTGAAATCAGTCCTGGAAGAACCATTTTTTGTGGAAGGTGGAGAGGGCATACCGGACAAGAGTGTAGAGGAGCTTGTTATAGAGGATATAAAAAGAATAGTAGAACGGAAGATACAGAATAAAAGGACAAGTGATATGCGTAGAACTTTACAGGAAAGTATAGAGAAACCGGAAATACCTTACACACGGGACAATAGAGAAGAATAAAGGAGACAATATGGACACAAAACTAAGCATTACGGAGTTGAAGGCGGTGGCTTATGACACTCTGGCACAGATAGACTATTTAAATAGCAAGCTCAGGAAAATAAACGCTGAAATAGGGAAGATGTCTAATGAGCAGAAAGGAGAACCTTCACCTGAACTGGAAGTGAAAAAAGACGGAGAAAAAAAACAATGAAGAAATTAATTCTTGCTTTGTTGGTTGTGGGTTTCTTAGGAGTTAGAGCCCACTCTATGGACAGTGCTTCTATAAGCACATACTACGATGTTCCCTCGAAGTCTCTACTTGTAGGGGTTTCTTCGGAAGTTTATTCGTGGCAGCTTGTGTCATTTGATGTTGGAGTTATTACTGATATTTCGGTGGCAACTTTTTCTGCCGGAGCCTCATTAAAACTTGACGAATTGGCAAAGCATTTAGGTTCTGAATACCTTCTTAACGAAAACATTAAGGTAGGGTTGTTTTCTGCAAGAGACTTCAGGGACGAAAAATGGTTGTGGGGACTATCCTTATCGACAGAGCTTGACTTCTAAGTATGACAGCAGACGCTATATATATTTTGTCGGCAGGGTTTTTAACTCTTATAGTCTCTGTTTTGGGGTCTATTAAATACACCTCAAAAACACATAACAAAATGTGTGAGAGAATTGATAGTGAGTTAAAGGACTATGTGCGGGAAGAGGTTTTTCAAAACCAAAACAAACATATAGAGCAGGCTCTTTTAAGGATAGAAAGGCAAATGATAAGCGTAGAGAAGGACTTAAAGGTTCTTATAAAAATAAGGGATAGTGAATGAAAATATCAAGACTTGACAACTTTCAAGGCGGGCTCGATTTGGAGCTATCAAAAGATGTTATGCCTTTAGATAGGACTCCGCACGCGAGGAACTTTCTTCATGATGAAAGGTTGGGTAATCTTTCAGGACGAAAAGGGTTCTTAGCGGTGAACGAGGATTTAGAGGTAGATAATATAACGAACTTCCAAGTATTTTCTTTATCTACGGGGACCCGTTTCTATGTGTTATCGGTAGTCAAAGACGAGCAGACAAGGATAATTGTTTCCTCTACGCCGCAAATGGAGCCAGCTTATTACCTTGAAGACGAAGACACAGCAAACCTTCCTCTTGACTTGAACCCAAATGTAATTCCTTACTTCTGTGTTTTTGAAGATAAACTTTACATCTTCAATAGAGCTGAGTTTGTTTACCGCTGGGGTGGAAGCATGGAAGACTTAACAGCAACAAAAATGTTTTACCTTGACGGAGAAGAAGAGAAACAGCTTATCCCTTCCGGAAGAATAGCCGTTATACATCACAGTAGAATGTGGGTTATTTCCCTTAGGGGGGATTTGTCTGCTGTTCAGTTCTCAGACATTGTTGACTCTGACGGTTTATACATTGGGGTTGAAGAGGTCTATGACGGTGGGGATTTTGACGGTCAACCTAAAGCGTGGTTTGAAATGAATAAAAGGTGGTGCCACAAAGACGACGGCGACCAAATCACGGGGGCTTTTGTATTCCGAAGACAGCTTTTTATCTTTAAAACAAACAAAATGTTTAAGCTTGTAGGGACAACCCCTGAAACATACCAATTTCAATTAGTAAACGACAAGATAGGGTGTCCCTTTCACAGGAGTATAGTTGAAGTCCGAAACGAAATGTATTGGGCGGCTATGGACGGAATATACAGGTTTAATGGGTCTCGCATAGAAAGAACAACCGACAGGATAAAGGAGTTCTACGAGAAAACAACAACAGGGGTGAGGGTCTTCTCGGAGATTGCTTACGATACTACTTCAAACTTTAAGCTCTCCTCAAGCGAGAGCTATAATATGAACACATTGGGCAACAATCTTTCTATTGATACTGTGAGTCCTGAGGAGTTTACTTTAACTGATAAAGGAAAAATAGACGAAGGAAGAATTATCCACAAAAAAGAAGAAAGAACCGTAAACCCAGGAACAGACAAAGAATCAGGCAGCAAAAGTTCTTCTACGGGTCAATGGGAACATGTTTACGACAGTTCTCTTTACCCTGACCCAGAGCCTTATGTGGAAAGTTGTCAATTAAAAATGAGGGTAGAAGACTTCAGAGCCTATGATGCCTGGTCAGCTTCCTTTATAGATGAGGGGTCTTTCCGCGTCCATTACACTATTTATAGGGAGGAAGGTTCAACAATAACATGGACGGAAGAAAGAGACAAAACCACAAGCGGGTTTGAAACTTATGATTTCTCACAAAACTATAATATAAAAGACAAAATAACAAGAATAAGAGCCCGTATTGATTTAAAGTCTTACGATGACCACATGACGAGTGTTACGGTGGGTAATGTGATTTTTAGCAGAGAAAACCAGAAAGAAATATACCACGAAAGAGACACCGACATAGTTTCTCTTGCTACCAAATCCGCTGACACAACATTCCATGAGCTTATGGGGACACATATAGGCGACAACGATTTAAGCGGGGTTAAATTTGTAAACCTTAACCCTGATACTTTAGAAGAATGGGGGAACACAGACCTCTCCTTAGAGTCTCCCCATATAACAAATGGTGCTTGGGATTTAAAAACAGAACACGCAGGCTCCGGAATTGTTTATGCTAACGGTGGGTATGATTTTAGTGAGATGTATAGACCAGCATGGTGGATAAGCAATGTCCTTTCAAGGTCCGGGTATGTTTTAGGTCAGTTTAACGCTGATTTTGTAGGTTCTTGCCACTTTCGCATACGGTCTTCTGCCAGTATTCAGGGGGTTTTCTCTGCCACATGGCAAAACATAGAGGCGGGGGACCAAATGTCTAACATTATGGAGAACCCTGAGCACGCTTATTTTCAGGTTGCGGTAGTTGTTATGGTAGAAGGGAAAATGCTCGGGTTTTATATTGAACGAGCACAGGTTGTAGGTGAAGACGCTTCTGAGATACCTTTTAGTATTGGTGCTCCTGTAAGTATTTTTGCTGTAAACTGGGAGAACAGATATATGCTTTTTATACCTTATGAATCTGAA
>PWKU01000053.1 GCA_003559635.1 Candidatus Nealsoniibacteriota bacterium
AATTACTTTAATGACTGCATCTTTTGGGCCAAGTTCATCTTTATTTTACCCATCGCCTCGTTGAAGCACTCCACCACCAGTCTCTCCTGCTCATCTTTCGTAATATCCGCATTTAGTTCTACTCTCTTAACTTCCATCTTCCCGCTTACTACGACTGTTACGCCTTCTTTTTCCACTTCTACTTCTTCTTTCTCCGCCTCTTTTTGCAGTTTATAAAGTTCCTTCGCCTGTTTCATTTGATCCCACATATTGTTTTTACCCTAATTATTGTGATTATAATCTTTCTTCTTTTCCCCTTTATAATTTATACTGGAAACCAGCATGAGAATTCCCATTATGAAAAGCAGTGTTGCGATAGTGTTGGTTACAATAAACTCCTGTAGAAACTCTCCCACAAAGTAATCGGAAAATATCGCCAAAGAGAAAAACAAACACCCTCCTCCAATCATAACAGCCTTTCCAAAAGGAACTTCGTGTTTTCTTTTTTTTACTGCAAACCGCAGATAAAAAGCGGTAGAAAAAAGGAGAGAACCTAAAAGAGTAGCACCAAGCAAGAAAACGCTCCAAAAAAGAAATACATTTGTCGGACGGATCCAGTATTCTATATCCCTATAAGGAAACTCTCCCAGGCTATTTAGCCCAAAAAAAGTTAAAATACTACTCGTTAAAATAACCAAAAGAACTCCGGAGATGTAAAATGTTTCAACCTTTTTAAGTCTCGTCAAATTAATGGGTATCAGGCAAAGAAACATTCCCCCAATGACCAAAAGAGGATAAGAAGTAAAACGCATAACTGCAAGAGAAAAAGAGTTGTCAACAACAGCGATAGTTATTCCGTTTAATAAGAAATAAACGGTAAAAAAAACGAAACTGTAAAAAAAATAGGTAATTTTAATACTCTTCTCAAGCTTTTTGGAGACTTGATTCATCTTAACGGCCGCCACCAGAGAAACAATAGCAACCGCCAAATTAAAAATTGATAGCAAAAATATATTTTCCATGCTTCTTTAATTATTGTTTTCTGATTTTACTACTTTTTGTTCTTAATAACAAGCCTCGGGCTTGCCCAATACAAAACGGCCCTGAAATGATACCGTTTTCTAATGCAACCTGTCATTCTCGGGCTTGACCCGAGAATCTATGTTACTGGATTCCCGATCAAGTCGGGAATGACAAAGAGAAGGTTTGGGAATGACAAAGTGAGGGTACGGGAATGACAAATGATAAGTTTCACAACTTTCATTTCAGCCTCATATGTTGGTTAGAAAATACTCCCTCCTAATATTCATGATACCCAAAACCCACTTACAAACGCAAGTGGGCTATCTTGGGTCCTACCCGCTCTAGTAGAATCTGAGAATTATTTCAAGTGGGTGCCTCAGTCATAACCCACGGGCTATGAATCATATACGGCTCCCTAAAAAAAGGAAATTCAGATTTTTATTTTAAAGCGAGTAGGTATTTTAAATATAGCTGGTATAAGGTCTTTCGTCAAGATATAATGTAAATTATAGAAACGTTGTTTACACATTCTAAGGGCGGGTATGCAAGAAGAAGCTCTCGGAGGCGAAAAAGCTCGGTCCCCGAGCGGTAGAGAGGGGTTTTTCGCCGAGAGCGCAGTACCCGCTCGCCGCTGGAAGCGAGCGAGGTATGGTTTTTCGAGCATACCTGCCGCAAAATGAAATAGTTAATAAAGTGCAAACAACGCTAGTTTAATTTACAGATATAATAATCTTTCCGGTACCTTCCAAATCTTAGTCTTAGGCTCGTTTGAGAATATCCGCAAGCTGTTTAATGAAAGAAACTACCACCGGGGGCGCCATTAAACTGTAACTTTCTACGCCGTTATCGTCTTTAATCGTCCACGGGGTTTCTTTAATATCCACCTTATTCTCCGCCTCATTCCACTCGTAGTTATATTCCGGAGTAAGTTCGTACTCGGAGACATATTCTTCCGCTTTGTCTGCCGGAACCGAGTTACGGAGAAGGATTTTTGGTATTCCGTAAAGATTAAAGGCCTGTTTGATAAGTTTTTCATCCATTTCCAGTCTTTCTCTAATCGGGTCAATCCCCGCCTTATCTCCTTCCTTTTCCACCATTCTTACCTCATCGCACTTCGGATTGTCACAAAGAAGATGAAATTCGTCTCTTTCTTTATCATAATCAATCTTTGACGTCGGTAAAAGTTTCAAGTTTCTCGATGTGTTACACTTGGGACACACTTTTCTCCATTTTATTCTTTCATCAATTACCTGTTCGGGAACATCAATTAACACAAAGAAGTCGGCGTCATCCCTATAACCAATAAGGTCACGGAAGAACAAGGAATATGATATCTGATCCATATTGCGGGGAAATCCGTCGATAAAAATCACCTTTCTTCCTCGCTTGGCGATTTCTCGCTTAACCAAGGTAAGAATAAAGTCCGTTGGGAGAAGATTGGTCGTACTCCTTCCTTGTAAAATATCCATCACTTCTTCTAAAGAGCTCCATCCTCGATAATTTTTTTCTAAAAATTTAATAAGTTCGTTCTTTTTGCCCTCGTCTTTTATTTCCTCGTCTATATCTCTTACCATGTCCCCAATAGAAAAGTGATCTATCTTTTCCGGATCAATAACCTCTGAAAGCATTTTAGAGTAAGTCCCCTTCCCCGCACTTTTTTTACCCAAAAGATAAACAATAAAAGCGCTTCGTTCCAGAAACTTCCTAATGTCTTTTATCTCATCTCCCGCTTTAAAGAAAAAATACTCCTCTCTCTCCTTTGGATCGGATAAATTAAACTTCCGATCATTGTCCATTTTGGTTTTAAAAATTGGAAACTCTACTCCTTTCATTCTTTTTAAGGTCTGCTTTTATATGACAAGTCAACTTCAAACAGACTGCTGATAATTTATTATTCTTTATTTTCTTTTTTTATTATTTCCATCGCCTCTTCCGGAGTGTCCACAAGCCGGAAGATATCTAAATTTTCCCCTTTAATCGTTTTGTAATTGTAGCAAAGCTCGTTCCTCATCCATTTAAAAAGAGGATCCCAGTACTCTCTACCAATGGCGATAACAGGTCCATTTAATGGAATCTTTTTGGTTTGTATAAGGGTAATTATCTCAAAGAATTCGTCAAGAGTTCCAAACCCTCCGGGAAAAAATACATAACCTGAAGAAGCGTAAGAAAGCATCACTTTGCGCGTAAAGAAGTAATGAAAGCCAATTGACCTTTTCATATATCTGTTTGCCCTTTCTCCCTCTTTAAGGTGAATATTGATTCCGATAGACTCTCCTCCTTCTTCATAAGCTCCTCTGTTGGCCGCTTCCATAATTCCCGGCCCTCCTCCCGTAACAACCGCAAAACCCTCCCTACTAAGCATTTTCCCCAAATTCAATGCATTCTGGTAATTAATATTGTCTTCGCTTATTGCGCTTCCCCCCAAAACGGTAACCGACTTTTTTGTATCGGCAACAAACTGAAAACCTTCTACAAACTCGGCCATAATACGAAAAATCCTCCACTGAGAAGTCTCCCGGAAATCTTCCTTAGTTGGTGGAAGATCCGCGTCTGTTATTTTCGACAAATCTAATTTTTTTTCTTCATCCATTTTTTATCCGTGGCGCAAACCTTAAATCAGGGTTTCACACCTTTGTTAAATTTGTAATTTCTCAAGTATATTACAAAAAATCAAAAAAGAAAAATCACATCTCCCTTTTTGTCGGTACGCATCACTTTTACATTAAATTTCTCCAACGCATTTAAAGTCTCTTTGTGCGGATGCCCAAAACGATTATCTTCCCCCGACATAATCACCGCCACTTTGGGAGAAACCGCTTGTAAAAAGTCTTTTGCCGTTGAAGTTCTTGATCCGTGGTGACCAACTTTTAACACATCCGAGTCTAGAGAAAAAAATTCACTTTTTTCCCGATAGGAGAGAAGCTCTCTTTCCTGTTCTTTATAAGCGTCCCCCATAAACAAAAAACTAACCTTGTCCTCATAAACAAGCCTTGAGATAACAGAAGCTGTATTTAAATCGCTTACTTTCTCGTTTTCAAAGCTTTCTACCGGAAACAAAATATCGATGTAAAAACGGTCTGTAGAAATTCTCTGCCCCGCTGTTGCAACGCGATATCCCCTTTCTTTAATTATACTGTGCCATCTCTTAGAAACAGCCGAATCACCCAAAACCCCACTGCAAACCACCTCTTCCACATTGTGTCTCTTTAAAACCTCTATAAGACCCGAAACGTGGTCATCATGAGGGTGAGTTAATATGACAAGATCTATTGAGTTATAAAGGAAAGGAAGCTCTTTCCCTATTTTCTCCAAAACCTTGCTTCCCGGACCGCCGTCTATTAAGATGTGGTGGTTTTGTGGTGTCTTAATGAACACCGCGTCCCCTTGCCCCACATCGAAAAAGACAACCCTGAGGTTGTCTTCACGAAGATAAAACAGAAGATTCCAAGTCAAAACATTAGCAACCAACAGACTCAATAAAAATATTAAAATCTTTCTGTCTTTCATTTTAAAATTTTAAAACCACCAAGAACATTCTTGGTGGTTTTAACAGGCTTTAGAGAAACTAGTCTGACTTTCCAAGAATCCTGAACATCTTGGTTGAGCAAGTTGGGCATTGTCCCGTCATCGCTCTTCTTTTCATTCCTCCCTTACCCTTCATTTCAACTTCCTTTGGGTCTTTCATGTCTCTTTTTGCTTTGCATTTTACGCAATATGCTTCTGTCATAAAATTACTTTGGCTGGTAAAACCCGCTTATTTGAAGGTTCTTTCCGGCCTTATTATTATTTATATATTTTGCCACTTTTTATCTCTCAGTTTAACGACCTTTATTTTCCGCCTTAATTATACTTAAAAGTTTGAAAACTTCAACCCCAATAGAAGATTGTCTCCTTTTTTGCAAACTCACCCCCTCTCCTTAAAACAAACCAAACACCTAAACCCCCAACAAAAGCATTGCAGGGTCTGACCCTGCAACGCTCTGGTTTTAAGGGGGATTGGGGGTTTTGCGGGCGTTTTTTTGTCAAGGGGTAATTTTTTTTCTTTCCGTTTTGCTAAGAGCGTCTTCTATTAATTCTTCCACTTGTAAAGAGTTCTCTTCCTCTTTTATCTCGCTTACCTTACCCTTTGTTTCCGGGTGTTTTGGAACAAACCTTACACAACAGTCCTCCTCGGGAAGAATAGAGATCTCGTATGTTCCTATCTCTTTCGCTTTCCTTATTATTTCTTCTTTATCAAACCCTATAAGCGGGCGGAAAACAGGAATATTTACGGCATCACTTGTTACCGCGATATTTTCTATTGTTTGTGAGGCAACCTGCCCCAGACTCTCCCCGCTTACCATCGCTTTTGCGCTCTCCTTTCTTGCAATCCTTTCTCCTATTTTCATCATTAATCTCCGATAAAGCAATACTCTTACACTCTCTCTTGTGTTTAGCATAATTTCTTTCTGAATATTATTAAAGGGAACAAGGTAAAGTACAGAGTCTCCTTGAAATCCGGAAAGAACCTTTACAATTCTTTCTGTTTTTTCTATAGATTGTTTGGAAGTGCTTGGATAGGCGTGAAAGTGAACAAAAATATTCTTCACTCCTCTTTTTGATGCAAAAAAGGATGACACAGGAGAATCTATCCCCCCGGAAAGA
>PWKU01000023.1 GCA_003559635.1 Candidatus Nealsoniibacteriota bacterium
CCACATTTGGGGCAGTGTGGTTTACCGACACGAGCAAAAAGCACTCTTAGAAAATCATATATCTCAGTTATTGTCGCTACCGTTGATCTCGGGTTATGCGAATGCGCCTTCTGATCAATAGATATCGAAGGAGAGAGGCCCTCTATGTCATCAAGTTCTGGTTTATCCATCCTACTTAAAAATTGTCTCGCGTATGCGGATAACGACTCGACATAACGCCTTTGACCTTCGGCAAAAATAGTATCAAAGGCAAGAGAAGATTTTCCCGAGCCGGAAATACCGGTAAAAACCGTCATTTTGTTGCGCGGAATCTCCAAATCAATATTTTTTAGATTATGTTCTCTAGCTCCTTTTATAATTATTTTGTTTTTCATGGCAATAAACAGCTTATAAGTTGAGAAAATCCTTAATTCTTTTCTTCTTTGTTCTTTTTATCTTCCATCTTTTTTAACTCTTTAACTTCGTCTCGAAGCAGCGCGGCTAATTCGAAATTTAAATCTTTAGCCGCTTTTCTCATCTCTTCTTCCTTCTTTTTAATAAATCGACTTAAGGTGTTTTTTGATTTTAATACTGGTTTTGCTTCTATTCTCAAGGCCTCTTCCGTAGGAATAATATCGGTAATCTCTTTCTTAATCGTCTTTGGCGTAATGTTGTGCTTTTTATTATGTTCCATTTGAATTTTTCTCCTCCTTTCTGTCTCATCAACCGCTCTTCTTATTGAGCCCGTTACTTTATCGGCATAAATTAGCACCTCTCCCTCTATGTTACGCGCAGCCCTGCCAATAGTTTGGATAAGCGCGGTTTCACTGCGCAAAAAACCTTCTTTGTCCGCATCGAGTATCGCTACCAAAGAAACTTCCGGAAGGTCCAACCCCTCTCTTAGAAGGTTCACTCCTACTACAACATCTACCTCTCCTTTCCGAAGAGAAGTAAGTATCCGTATTCTGTCTAAAGATTTTACGTCACTATGAATATAGGAAACTTTCATCTCTTTTTCTTTTAAATACTCCGTTAAATCCTCAGCCATCTTTTTTGTTAGCGTAGTAACGAGTATTCTTTGATTCTTTTCTACTCTTTCTTCTATTCTTCCTATAAGATCGTTAACTTGCCCTCGGCAAGGTGAAATTGTCAGTTTCGGATCTATAAGACCGGTGGGTCTGATAATCTGTTCCACAATTTTTTTGCTTATTCTTTTTTCGTAATCTCCAGGAGTGGCCGAAACATAGATTACCTGTTCTGCTCTGTTTTTAAACTCTTCATAGGTAAGTGGCCTGTTTTCTATTGCGGAAGGAAGGCGAAACCCGTGTTTTATAAGCGACTCTTTTCTTGATTTGTTGCCGTAATACATCGCTCCTATTTGCGGAATTGTAATATGTGACTCATCAATAACCGTTAAAAAATTTTCAGCAAAATAATCAAGAAGAGACGAAGGAGACTCCCCTGCTTTTCTTCCCGATAATGCGGCTGAATAATTTTCTATTCCGTGACAAAAACCCATTTCTCTTAATCTTGCCAAATCATTCTTCGTTATCTGCTCAATTCTTTCCGCCTCAAGAGGCATATTTTCCCCCTCAAAATAAGCAATGCGTTCTTTCATCTCTTCTTCTATTTTTAAAAGAGCTTTTTCCATTCCGTCTTCTTCAGACAAAAAGTGTCTCGGCGGTGCTAGCATGATTTCCTCCGTTTCAGGAGTTTTCCCGGAAACAAACCCTTCTACCGGATCAACGGCAAAAATACGATCTACTTTGTCCCCGGAAAGCTCTATATAATAAATAATATCCTCATTTACCGGTGCAATCTGCAAAACATCTCCCTGTACCCGAAAACGCCCTCTTTCTAAAACAGACGGAGTTCTTGTAAGATGCATTTTTACCAAAGACTTAATGAGTTCTTTTCTGGTTATTGTTTCTCCCCTCTTAAGGTGAAAAATATTTTTCTTGTAAGCGGAAGGAAGGCCTAAGTCATATATACAAGAAACAGAGGCAACAACAATTACATCAGAGCGTGTCAGAAGTGCCGTGGTTGCTTTATGGCGAAGCTTGTCTATTTCTTCATTGACCAGTGCTTCTTTACGAATATAAGTGTCGGTTTGTTTTATATAAGCTTCCGGTTGATAATAATCATAGTAGGAAACAAAATAATGCACGGAGTTTTCCGGAAAATAGTGTCTGAATTCGTTGCAAAGTTGCGCGGTGAGAGTCTTATTGTGGCTTATGACAAGCGTCGGTTTCTGTACTTCTTCAATAACATTAGCAATTGTATAGGTTTTACCCGATCCCGTAATTCCAAGAAGGGTTTGTCTATCAAAACCCTTTTTTAGCCCCTCTGTCAGTTCGTTAATCGCTTTTGGCTGATCTCCCGCCGGACTATAAGCTGACTTTAATTTTATTTTCATAGAATCCACAAAAAGCCTTGTTTATATTAATTAATCTTTACAACCGAAAAGCCCCCTTTCTTTGCCCGTTAGGGGGTACACTAACCACTGTTTGATTATAGCACTAACTTAGAAGATTTTCAAAAACCCAAAAAACTTCATCCTTGCAGGGTCAGACCCTGCAATGCTTTGGGTTTAGTAGGCTCCCTTCCATTCTCTCATCGGAAAAGAATCTCCGTGTCCTGGATAGACAACAAAATCACCCGGCACTAATTTTCCCAATCTCTCCAATGTTTTTTTCATTTCTTCACTAGAACCTCCCGGAAGATCGGTCCTGCCGTACCCATCTTCAAACAATACATCTCCTGCAATCAAAAAATCATCACCCATCAAACAGATTGAGTCCTCGATATGCCCCGGGGTTTCTAGAACTTTTAAACCGTATCCTCCCGTTTCTACAATATCTCCTTCTTTGAGATTTTCTAAAACGTCAGCTCCTGTCTCTCTTTTTAAATAACTGTTCGCGGCCGTATGATCAAGATGGGAGTGGGTGTTCACAATATGCTTTACGGGTAAATTTATAGTTTCCAGCTCCTTTATTATCTTTGCCCCGTCCCCTCCGGGGTCAACAACAATCACTTCTTTCTCGTTGTAGAGAAGATAGCAGTTTGTGTTTAATATTCCGACAACAACAGTCTTTATTTTCATTTATGATTTTTGAAATTTTTTACACTTTTTCGTATTTGTACTATCTCTAACTTATCGTTTATTTTATTTTTTTGATAAGCTCTTCCAATGAAATCAACTCTACTTTCCCATTTTCCCTTCTTTTGTATTCAACCTTGTTCTGTGCCAAAAGCTTCTCGCTAACAACAACTTGTTTTGCCACTCCCATTAAATCAGCATCTTTAAACTTAAATCCCCCGCTCGCATCTTCTCTGTCATCGTATAATACGGACAATTTTGCTTCTCCTAGCCTGTTATAAACACTTTCCGCAAAACTTTTAACCTCTTCTTTGTCTAAGCCAAGTCCGATAAGATGTATGTCAAAAGGAGACACTTCTTCCGGCCAAATTATTCCTTTTTCATCGTTGCTGATCTCAACGATAGATCCGATAAGCCTCGTTGTTCCTATTCCGTAACAACCGGAGACCGGTATTTTTTTATTCCCCTCTCTGTCTGTGTATTCCATTTCAAAATCTCTTCCGAATTTGTCTCCCAGGTCAAATATATTTCCTATTTCAATTGATTTAACCGCGTTCATTTTTCCACCACATTTCGGACAGCTACTTCCTTCTTCCAGTTCACTAACCTCCGTATTTTCGGCATAGGTGCACAGTGTGCAGGCAATAATAAGATCTTCTCCCGCTTCTGAGATCGCCATAAATTCATGAGAGTATTTTTTTGTAAAATCTCCGCCGGAAGCTATAGTAACTTTAGCGTCTATTCCGCACCTTCTAAATATTTTAAGATAAGCTTCTTTCGCTTTCTCATAATATTGGGATAAGTCTTCCGGAGTCTCGTGAAAACTATACATATCTTTCATCCCGAATTCCCTGCCTCGTATAATGCCCGATTTTGCCCTTTTCTCGTCTCTGAATTTAGTCTGGAGCTGATAGACACTAATCGGAAGATCTTTATAAGAGAAAAGGAATTTTTTAACAAGCGGAAAAACTATCTCTTCGTGTGAAGGAGCCAGCGCATAGGTAGTGTTCCCCCACCGGCTGTCCACTTTAAAAAGAATATCCATACTCCCCCATCGTCCCGTTTTTTCCCAATTGCTTTGAGGATGGATAGAGGGCATAAGTATCTCCTGGCCGCCAATCGCATTCATTTCCTCGCGAATGATGTTTTCTATTTTTCTAAGAACTATGTTTCCGAGAGGCAATAAACTGTAAGCTCCAGCCATTTCTTGGTTTATATACCCTCCCTGAACCAACAATTCGTGGCTTTTTGCTTTCGTTTCATCAACAGTTAACTTCCTTGTTTTTGTAAATAGATTAGAAACTCTCATATTTTTATTTGCTTTACTAAAGATAATAACAAGATTATAACAGTAATTAAGTCTAAACACAAACCTTGCAATTATTTTTCTAAAAGTTATAATATTATTGTTAGCCGAGGGGATTGGCTCCCTTCCCAAGTCGGGACAAAGCTAATAAATTAAGAGGTTCCGCAAAGACGGAGCAAGCTAGATGGAACCGCGGGCAAAAAACTCGTTCTAGTAACCAATTTTTTGGTTGTTATGACGAGTTTTTTTGTTACTAAATTAAGATAAAAAATTATGAAACCTAGAAATAATTTTGAAAATATCGTTTCTTTTTGTAAAAGGAGAGGTTTTGCCTTTCCATCTTCCGAAATTTACGGCGGAATGGCTGCCGTTTACGATTACGGACACTATGGAACCCTCCTAAAGAACAACATTCGTGATGCTTGGTGGAAACACATGGTTCAGTTTCGCGAAGACATCTACGGGCTCGACAGCGCTATTTTTATGCATCCTACAACATGGGTAGCATCCGGGCATATAGAGGGTTTTGACGATCCACAGGTAGATTGCAAGGAGTGCAAACAAAGAATGAGAGCTGATCATCTATTGGAAGAATTCGGAGTTGACGCCGACAAAGCTTCTCTTGATTTTATAAACAAAGAACTGGACAAGCTAAAAGAAGAAGGAAAATTAAAATGCGTAAACTGCGATTCAAAAGATCTCACTTCCGCAAAACAGTTTTCTTTAATGGTCAAATCAAATCTCGGGTCGCCAACAGACTCACTTTCGGAAGAAAATGTTGTTTACCTGAGACCGGAAACTTGCGGAGGAATATATTTAGAATACAAAAATATGATGGATTCCGTTCATCCGAAACTTCCTTTTGGAATTGCACAAATCGGAAAAGCGTTCCGAAACGAAATAGTGGCCCGCCAATTTGTTTTTCGAACAAGAGAATTTGAACAAGCGGAGATGCAGTACTTTTTACATCCCGATGACATGAATGAAAAGTATGAAATGTGGAAAGACCTTCGGTGGGCGTGGTATTTGGAATATGGTATTTCCGAAGAGAGGCTCAAATGGTACAAACATGAGGTGCTTGCCCACTACGCTTCGCA
>PWKU01000027.1 GCA_003559635.1 Candidatus Nealsoniibacteriota bacterium
AGAGGTAAAGGAAGAAAAGAAAAAAGACAAGAAGAAAGAGGTAAAGGAAGAAAAGAAAAAAGACAAGAAGAAAGAGGTAAAAGAAGAGGAGAAAGAAGACAAAAAGAAAGAGGTAAAGAATAAACAAGAGATAAAAGAAGAGGGAGAAGAAAAGGCTAAAAAATAGGGAGAGTTTCCCTATAAATTTCGATATTTGCTAAAAACCATGTTTGAGAAATTTATAAAAATATTTCAATTACCAGATTTAAGGAAGAAAATTCTTTTCGTCCTCGGAGCTTTTGCTGTTTTTCGTTTTATGGCAAATATTCCTATGCCGGGATTTGACGCGGATAAAATGCAGGAGCTTTTTAGCCGTTTTCAAATGTTTCAATTTGCGGATCTTTTAGTCGGGGGAACACTCGACCAATTTTCTATTGTGATGCTTGGTTTGGGACCTTACATTACTTCGGTTATTGTTATCCAACTTCTCACGCTCGTTTGGCCCAAGCTTCAAAGGATGTACAGGGAAGAAGGTGATGCCGGCCGCCAAAAGGTAAACCAGTACGGAAGATTAATGACGGTTCCTTTTGCTATTGTCCAAACCTTCGGGATGCTTACTCTTTTTCAGAACCAAGGGGTCATTCCTCCGCTCGATATCCTGCAAATGGTAAATATTTTAGCGGTTGTTACCGGTGGAACGGTGTTTTTAATGTGGCTGGGAGAGCTTATTACTGAGAGAGGAATAGGAAACGGTGTTTCACTCCTGATTTTTGCGGGAATTATATCTTCTGTCCCCGCCCATATTGGGCAAATGGTTGTGGATGTTATGTTTAATCCCGACGTGGTTCCCATGTATCTTTTGTTTTTCCTTATCGGGGCTCCGATTATCGCTTCTGTTGTTCATGTTAACGAAGCAAGGAGAAATATACCGGTTTCTTATGCAAGAAGGGTTAGGGGTAGAAAAATGTATGGAGGAGCTTCTACTTATTTACCGCTCAGTCTTAATCCTGCGGGAGTAATTCCCATTATTTTTGCAATGTCGATGGTTGTTCTTCCGACAATGCTGGTCGGGTTCCTTATTGAAATTGAAGGAGTAGTGGGGAGCATTGCTCAGGCTGTTTCTGTTTTTCTTGAAACAAACTGGATCTACGGAGGGTTAATATTTATTCTGGTTTGCCTCTTTACTTATTTTTATACAGCGGTAACTTTTGATCCGAAAAATATTTCCGAAAATCTACAAAAAATGGGGGGCTTTGTTCCGGGAATAAGACCCGGAAGGCCTACAGCAAATCATATTAATTATATTTTGAACAGAGTGCTTCTTTTGGGAGCGCTGTTTTTGGCTACTGTGGCTGTATTGCCGATGGCAGTTTCCGCCATTACCGACGTTGAGGCGTTCGGCTTTCTTATTGGTGGTGCATCTCTAATAATTATTGTGAGCGTTGTTCTGGAGACTATAAGACAGATAAACGCTCAACTCCAGATGAGGGAGTATGAAACGATATAACCGACCAACGGCCATAAGATTATATGGCCGGTAGCGAATACAATGTACTTGTGCTTATAGGTATCAAAAGGTTATAAGTTAAATAAATTATGTCTAACGGTAAACTCGTAATTCTCTTTGGCTCTCCGGGATCTGGAAAGGGGACTCAAGCCCTTCTTCTGGCCGATAAGAAGAAAATGACTCATTTGGAGGCAAGTAAGATCTTGGAAAAAAAGTTTATTAAGGCAAAGAGTGAAGATGTTGTTAAGTTGGATGGCACGGAATATAGTCTAAAAGAACAAGAGCGCAGATGGAGAGAGGGTCTTCTCGTCGAAGACGGTTTTGTCGCCCATGTAATGAAGGAAAGTGTTGAAGCCGCGAGAGAAGATGGGCTAAGTGTTTTGGTTGACGGATATCCAAGAACGGTGGGCCAAGTGGAGCTTGCCCTTCCTTTTATTCTTTCGCTTTACAAAGTCTCCGATATTCTTGTTATTTATTTAGAAGTGGGAGAAGAAGAGTCCTTCAAAAGGAACAGCAATAGAAGAGTTTGTTCTTTGATGAGGCATTCTATTATTAATCTTCCAGAGACAAAAGATCTTACAGTATGTCCCGTGGACGGTTCTTCCTTGGAAAAAAGAACCTTAGATAAGCCGGAAACAATAAAAGTAAGACTGAAGAATTTCCGGAAAAAAACTCTGCCGGTAATTGATTACCTGGAATCTCAAAAAATACAAGTTTCTCGAATAGACGGAGTCGGTTCAATCAGCGACGTTTTCTTTCGCATTTTAAAAGAAGCAGAAAAATTCGGGATATAAGTACTATGCAAGAATCTCCAAATATTTTCTTTCTTGTCGGACGACCCGGCTCTGGCAAAGGAACACAACTTTCTTTCTTAAAAGAGATGACCGGGTTTGATGTTGTAAAGACCGGAGACCTTCTTCGTGAGAGAGCTGAAAAGAAAGATATTGTGGGAGAAAAAACTAAAGAAGTTTTGTCCGAGGGTAAACTTATTCCGACTCCCATAGTTTTTTCATTGTGGATGCCACTTATTATTGACCTTCTCGGGAAGAACACAAAAGGATTAATTTTTGACGGAAATCCAAGAAAACTATATGAGGCACATATGCTAGAAGAGCTTTTTTCAATGCTTGACTTTAAAGAACCGATTGCCCTTTATGTGAGAATAAGTGAAGAAGAAGCATGTGAGAGACTTCTTAAAAGAGGGCGTGAAGACGACAGGGAGAAAGATATCAAGGAAAGGTTAAGGTGGTTTAAAGAGGAAGTGATGCCGGTCGTTGACTATTACTCAAAAAAGGACAGGCTCATTGAGGTAAACGGGGAGCAATCTCCCGAAGCCGTATGGAGAGAGATAGAGAAAAAAATAAAACATGTCCTATGATTTGCCTAAAATCCGCCTGTCACGGAAAGTTTATTATTGTAATACTCAAGCTGATGCCAATAAACCTCAGGATTAAGCTTTTAAAGCGATACAAAGAGGATTAGCTTTTTTATTTATATGGTACTAAAATCTGAAAAAGAAATTGCTGTAATGAGAGAGGGAGGAAAAATCCTGTCGGAAATAATGGAAAGGCTGGAGGACAAAGTTTCGCCCGGGGTTACTACGGCTTTTTTAGACAGCTATGCCGAGAAAATTATCAAAGAGAAAAAAGGAAAACCTTCCTTTAAGGGGTACAGAAATTTTCCGGCCGCGCTTTGTGCAAGTGTCAATGAAGTGATTGTCCACGGAACTCCCTCAGACGATGCTCTAAAAGAAGGAGATATTCTGTCTTTGGATTTAGGATTTTTCTATAAAGGATTTCACACCGACATGGCGGTAACAATTCCCGTTGGTAAAGTTGATGGAGAAACAAGGCGCCTTATAAGAGAAACAAAAAAGGCTCTTAAAAGGGGCATTAAACAAGTAAAAAAAGGTAGCACTCTCGGGGATGTGGGTAACACTATTTCAAGACACGTAAAAAGAAGCGGCTTTTTCGTTATAGAAGGGCTTTGTGGTCACGGGATAGGACGGGAGATACACGAAGAACCGCAAATTTTGAATGAAGGGAAGAGACACAAGGGAATTCCCATCGAAACAGGGATGGTTTTTTGCATTGAACCAATGCTTTCAGTTGGAGGGAGAGAAATAAAAGAAGGCAGTGACGGAACGGGTATCCAAACGGCCGACGGTTCTCTTTCTGCACATTTTGAACACACTGTAGCGGTAACAGAAAAAGGATGTGTTGTATTGACACAGGGCCGAAAAGAATAATTTTCTTTCGAATTTTCTAAAGTTAATGTCATGCAGGTTTCTTACTGGTAAGTAACAATTGTCGTTATTTGCTTTAAAGTATTGAAATCTGATATTTTCTCTTAAACAATGCGACCCAAAAAAGGAGTTATAAAAAAGGGGAGCCACAAAGGGACCCGGCTTGTTCTTAAAAATGTCAAAGGTGTCACCTTTGACATTTTTTCTCTATTGATTATCTTTATTAAAAGTCATTTTTTAGTAACGATTTAATTAAACGTAACGCAAGATGCCCAAGAATCCACAATTTGAAACCGGTGAGATATACCATGTTTTTAACAGAGGTGTAGAAAAGAGAAATATTTACATGGAAGAGAACGATTGCTTCAGGTTTACTTATTCTCTCTATGAGTGTAATGATAGAAATGCTGTTATAATGCGCGACCGCATAGGACAAAGAATAAAACGCAAAAAACAAAAAAATGTCAAAGGTGACACCTTTGACATTTTTGGTAAGGAGAGAGAGAGGGAGTTTTTGGTGGAAGTTTTGGCTTTTACCCTTATGCCCAATCATTATCACTTAATCGTAAGGCAAGTGGTGGATGACGGAATTTCTCTTTTTATGAAAAAGTTGGGAAATGCCTATGTTGGTTATTTTAACGATAAATATAAAAGAAGAGGAATGGGCTCCCTGTTTCAGGGGCCCTTTAAAGCCGCTCATGTTAAAACTGATGAACAGTTTATTTATCTTGTTTGGTATGTATTTGCAAACCCACTGGATCTTTTTTGTGAAAGCTGGAAAAAGGAAGGAATAAAGAACACAAAAGAAGCCGTGGAATTTTTAGAAGCGTATAAATGGTCCAGTTACCCGGATTCTATTGGTAAGAAAAATTTTCCCTCTGTGACAAACAGAGAAGTGCTGATAAATAATTTTGATAGCGTAAATGACATAAAAAGTTTTGTGGAAGAAAGAATCTTTGAAGAAAGCAAGCGAGACGCAAGCATCAAGAGAATAAAGGATTTTGTTTTAGAATAAAATGTCAAAGGTGACACCTTTGACATTTTTTGTTTGTAAAATGTCTTTTTATTTTGTATAATGACGTGCAGATTAAAAACAATGCCGTGTAGATTAAAAATTATTTAAAAAACATGAGTGAAGAAAAAAAAGATGGACAAGAAAACAACTTCCCTTCCGAGCTTCGTTATGATATTTCTTCGGGAGACTGGGTGGTAATAGCATCCGGTAGGGCGAAGCGCCCGGAAATGTTTAAGAAGGACAAGAGAGTAAAAGAAGAGTCTTCCGAAAAAGACTGCCCTTTTTGTGATTTTGATAATTTACAAAACGCAGTGGTTTCTTTTGAAAACGGAGAAAAGCAAGAGACACTTACTGAAAAGTGGAGTGCGATTTCCATACCTAATAAGTTTCCCGCTTTTCAGCCGGCGGAGAACTTGGAAAAAAGGTATGAAAACAGCTTGTACCAGACAATGAATGCTGTTGGTTATCATGAGGTTGTGATTACCCGTGACCACCACAAGTCGCTGGGTCAGTTGCCAAAAGACAAGGTCAGAGAGGCCATGGCTCTTTACAAGCAAAGGTATCTGGAGTTGAAAGAAAAAAAGCATGTAAACTATGTTTCTATTTTTCACAATCATGGTGTGGAAGCGGGAGCCTCTATTGCTCATCCTCATTCTCAGATAGTAACTACTCCTCTTATCGATGTTGATTTGAACAAGGCCCTTTCAAAAGGAAGGGCGTACAGTGAAAGCAAGAAAGACTGCATATACTGTAGAATGAACGACTGGGAAATGAGAAGGAAAGAAAGAATTGTTTATGAAAACGATCTCTTCTTGGCGGTTTGTCCATTTGCTTCTAAGGCCGCTTTCCAAATTATTATTTCTCCCAAAAAGCACTTAGCATACTTTGAAAACATAGATGAGAAAGAGCTTGATTATCTTTCAGATGTTTTTAGCGTGGCGCTTTCCAAAATTTATAAGGGTCTGAATGATCCTCCCTATAATTTTTATCTTCATTGTGCTCCCTCGGACGGAATGGATCACGGATATTATCATTGGCACTGGACAATTCTTCCCAAAACCTCCACTTGGGCCGGTTTTGAACTTGGAGCAAGAATGGAGATATCCACTATTAAACCGGAAAAGGCGGCGGAATATTTGAAAGAACAATAGGACGAAAAGTTTTTAATTTTGTGCCTATGGGATTTGAGTGTTGTTTGGTGTAAGACAGAGGCTTAGGAAAAATTTGGACACAAATTAGCAAATAAAAATAAGATTTTATGAGTGGTATTCTTGTTGTTGCCAACTGGAAAATGAATCCGCGAACGGAAAGAGAGGCCAAGGAGATGGCGTCTTATTCTGATGAACGGGGAGTTGTTGTCTGTCCCCCGTTTGTTTTTTTGGATATGGTGGGGAAAACACTCAAAAAGGCGGAACTGGGAGCACAAAACTGTTTTGGGAGTCCGACAGCTGGCGGAGGGCCCTTTACGGGGGAAGTGTCTTCTGCAATGCTTAAGGACAGAAACTGTAAATATGTTATTGTCGGACACTCGGAAAGAAGGAAGCCCTGTAATGAAGATTCTAGCGTTATAAAAGACAAAATAAGAGCTTCCTTGAAAGAAAAAATAGTGCCGATACTATGCGTAATTGAAGAAGAGAAAGAGGATGGAGCTCTGGAAAGTATAAGAAAACAGTTGCTGGAAATTTTAGAAGAAGAGTTTTTTAAAGAAATTATTATTGCTTACGAGCCGGTGTACGCGATTGGGACGGGAGATTATTGCGATATCGAAGAAGCGGAAAAGAAAAAAGTTTTTATAAAAAGTGTTCTCGTTAAGAATTATAAAAAAGCAAAAAATGTACCCATTCTTTACGGGGGAAGTGTTGATTCCAAAAACGCGAAAGATTATATCAAGAGGGGAGGGTTTGATGGTCTTTTGGTGGGGACGGCCTCTCTTAAGAAAAGTGAGTTTAAAAAGATAGTTGAAAGGGTCACGTAATAATATGAAGTCAGAAGAACTAAGAAGAAAATTTTTATCATTTTATAGAGAAAGAAATCACTCCATTATTCCTCCATCTTCTTTGATTCCGGAGGAAGATGCCACACTTCTTTTTGTTAATTCGGGGATGTTTCCTCTTGTTCCATACTTGCTTGGTGAAGACCATCCCGAAGGAAGCAGAATTGCGGATGTGCAAAAATGTTTCCGCAGCGACGATATAGAAGAAATCGGAGATAAGAGGCACACGACATTTTTTGAGATGCTCGGAAATTGGTCTCTTGGAGATTATTTTAAGAAAGAACAGATTGAGTGGGTTTTCGAACTTTTTACGGAGGGATATAAAATTGAGGCTGAAAAATTATACGTTACTGTTTATCGGGGGAATAAAAACATAGGGATTGAGAAAGACAGGGAAGCTGTTGAAATATGGAAGAATGTTTTTAAAGAAAAAGGAATAGAGGCAAAAGATGTTGATTTTGCTAAAGAGAAGGGCATGCAAGGAGGCCGTATATTCTATTATCCCGATAAAGACAACTGGTGGTCAAGGACTGGCGTTCCTGAGAACATGCCAAATGGTGAGCCAGGAGGCCCGGACAGTGAAATATTTTATGACTTGGGAGAGAGAGCCGGCCATCATGAAAAATCACCGTGGAAAGATGCTCCGTGCCACGTTAATTGTGATTGCGGAAGATTTATTGAAATAGGGAACAGTGTTTTTATTCAGTTTGTTAAAACGGAGAAAGGGTTTGAAAAACTTCCAAGGCAAAATGTTGATTTTGGAGGTGGGCTTGAAAGAATCGCGATGATTGCACAAAAAAAGACAAGCATCTTTGAGACGGACTTATTCCTTCCGATTATTGAAAGAATAGAACAGCTTTCCCGATGCAAATACCATGACAGACACAAATCTTTCGAGGTTATTGCAGACCACATTAAAGCGGCAGTTTTCATTATTGGGGATGAGAAAGGAGTTGCTCCCTCAAACAAGCAACAGGGGTATTTTGTCAGAAGATTAATAAGAAGAGCGATAAGGCATGGGAAACAGCTAAACATTGAGGGAGACAAGTGGATTGGGGAGGTAGCAGGAGAAGTTATAAATATTTATAAAGATATTTATCCGGAAGTGAAAAAAAATGTCCCTTTTATTTTTGAGGAGATGCAGAAAGAGCAGAAAACTTTTGAAAAAACTCTAGCGAGAGGCCTGAAAGAGTTCGAGAAGCTAAAAAGCGAAAAGATTATTGACGGAAAATCAGTAGCCTTCCTTTACCAAACATATGGCTTTCCGGTAGAGTTAACCGAAGAAATGGCGGAAGAGAGAGGACAAGAAGTTGATAAGGAAGGATTTAAGGAAGAAATGAAAAAACATCAGGAACTTTCCCGCGAGCTTTCTGCAGGTGTTTTTAAAAGTGGGCTTGCGGATACCGGTGAAAAAACGGTTAAATTCCATACGGCAACACATCTTTTGCTCTCCGCATTGCGAAAAGTTCTCGGTGAGAGTGTTTTGCAAAAAGGGAGTAATATAACAAAGGAAAGGTTGCGTTTCGATTTTTCTTACGAAAGAAAGCTTAACCGGGAAGAAATCGAGACAGTAGAAAATTTGGTAAATGAGATGATAGAGAAGGATCTGGAAGTGAAGAAAGAAGAAATGGACACTGATAAGGCTTTAAAATCGGGAGTGGTGGCATCATTTACGGAAAAATATTCATCAAAAGTCTTGGTTTATTCAATAATCGGCAAAGATGGAGAGATTTTTTCCAGAGAAATTTGCAGCGGTCCGCATGTTGAAAGAACATCCGTATTGGGAAAATTTTCTATTAAGAAAGAAGAGTCTTCTTCCTCGGGAGTAAGAAGAATAAAAGCGGTGTTAAAAGACGGGGAAGAGGAAAAATAAATTGAATTATCTTTGGGAAGTAGAACCCATCTAAAAATAAACGGTGCTTGATATTTTCGGTGATTAAATATAGAGTGATATTATGTCTAAATTTTATATTCAAAAAAAATGAGAAAAAAAGTGATTGATATCTTTCCTCCTTATGAGAAAAGGATTAAAATGATAACAAAAAGCGGCGGAGACAAGAGCACGGCAAAGAGGTGCAGTGGGTGGTTGGCTCTTTTGTTGCTTGTTTTGTTTTCTCTGGCCGGTTATTTCTACTACATCTCTTACAAGGTGGAGGTCACCATAACGCCTGTTACAGAAGCTTTTGCCGCAGAAAAGGATATTTTAGTAAGAGCTTTTGGCTCGATTGGAAACGGGGAAGCGAGAGGGGTTGTGTTTAATGAAAGGGTTTCCGGTGAGCGTGAATTTGAAGTAGAGGGAAGGAGAACTATTGAAGAGAGGGCGATAGGAGAGATTAAAGTGTGCCAAGATTACAGAGATAGCGATGCTCATTTTGTGGAAGGAACACGCTTTATCTCCGATGATGGGAAAATGTTTTTTGCAACGGAAGGATTCGTGTTACCACCAAGGCAAGTTGAAGGTGGTTGTGGTCTGGTAGAGGTTGAAGCGGCAGACACGGGAGAAGATTATAATATTCCTTCCGATTCCAAATTTGCTCTTCCCGCACTACAGGGAACGGCCATTTATGGAAACGTTAAAGGAATTTCTTTTGATTTAAAAAAAGAAGGTGTTTCAAAAGAAGTTCCGTATCTTGATGATGCTACAATGGAAAGGGCTCAAGCACAGATGAGCGAAGAACTTTTTCAAAAAGGAATAGATATTTTGAAGGAAGACTATGGGGAAGAGTATTTCATCGGTGATGAAAATCAATATACTATAGAGATTACGGAGAAAGGTTTTGCGGAAGATCCTTCGGAAAACGGGGAGAAAGAGACTTTCTATTTCAAACTCGATACTAATATTAAGGTAATCGGAGTGGGGAAAGAAGAAATGGAAAAAGTTCTTCTTTCTGTTTTACCCGAAGATCATACCTGGATAGAAGGAGAAGAGAACCTAAGATTAAGTTTTCAAAGGATTAATTTTGAAGAAGGAGAAGCTGATATAAAGGTTGAATTTTCAGCAGATATATACGAGAAGATTGATAAAGAAGGATGGAAAAGAGAACTTCTGGGAAAGAGCTTTGCCGAGGCGGAACAGATTCTAAGAGAAAACATCCTGGTAGAGGATTTAGAAATAAAAACGAAACCTTTCGGCCTTAGTAAAATACCCGAATCGGCACAAAGGGTGGAGGTAATTCTCGAATTTGACAAAAACTAGAAAAATTGTTATCCTTAAACTCGCTAAATTCATAAATGAGTTCCAGTAATAATAAACAGAGAGGAGTAGTTTTGGAAGCGTTGCCCAATACGCATTTTAGGGTTAGGCTTGACAACGGAAATGAAGTAAGCGCTCATTTGGCCGGAAAATTGAGAATTCATCGAATAAAAATTCTTACAGGTGATAAGGTAACGGTTGAAGTGAATGATTACGACGAGACCAAGGGAAGAATTATTTATCGCGGATGACAATTTCTACCGAAGAAGGGGATGTTTGGCGTAAACCATACAGAAAAAATCTGTATTTTTTATGCTTTTTGTTTTACCCTTGGTAGAAGCCGATTTTAGCAAGCAGGAAGAAAGTAAAATATTATAAGATATTGCAACAGGGCTAAAAAACGCCGGTTGCCAGTGAAATGAAAGTACAATCGTCGGTAAAAAAAATTTGTAAAGATTGCAAGGTTGTTCGTAGAAAGGGCAGAGTTTATGTGATTTGCAAGAATAAGAGACACAAGCAAAGGCAAGGATAGTACTTATATCGTAGAAGGGAGTTCTAAATTATAAATTTCAAATTACAGACCGCAAACAATCAGGCCCGCTCACTTTCAATTCTTCGGAAAACCAAACAAGGATAAAATCCGTAAAAGTTTTCCAGTTTGAAGCTGAGGTTTTGGCTTTCGGGATTTGTTTGCAATTTTAGTGATATTATGATGAGAATTTCAGGAAAAACCATACCAAAAGACAAGAGAGTGGTAATTGCCCTTACCTATATTTACGGTGTTGGCCAGTCTCTCAGCAAGAAAGTTTTAAAGGAGGCGGGTGTTAGTGAGTCTAAAAGAGCCTCAGAGCTTACCGATGATGAAGTAAAAAAAGTAAGAGAAATTATTGAGAAAAGACACAAAACCGAAGGAGAGTTGCGTAGAGAGAGAAGAGATTCTGTTGAGAGATTGAAAAGAATTGATTGTTACAGAGGAGTAAGGCACAAAAGGAGTCTGCCTGTTAAGGGGCAAAACACAAGAACCAATAGTCGGACCGTGAGAGGAAATGTGAGAAGAGTTGCCGGTTCGGGAAAGAAGGGAGCTCCGGCGCCAAAATAAATTAAAGCAAAAAACGATAAAGCATGGGAAAAAAAAGAGTAATAAAAAAATCCGAAGAAGAGCTTTTGGAAGAAGCGAAAGAGGGGGGTGTTAAGAAAAAAAAAGGAAAGACAAGAAGGAGGGGTGTCGATTACGGGCGTATTTATATCTCCGCTTCATATAATAATACCATGATGACTCTTACGGATAAGCAGGGGAAAGTTTTGGCCTGGGCAAGCGCTGGAAATATGGGTTTTAAGGGCACGAAGAAAGCGACACCTTATGCGGCTTCCGAAGTAACCAATGCCCTTTCCGAAAAGGCAGAAAAAATGGGAGTTAAAGAAATAGATATTTTTGTAAAAGGAGTGGGAAGCGGAAGATCTTCCGCACTAAGAGCGTTGTCCGCCAAAAATATTATTATAAACTTAATTAAAGATGTGACGCCCATTCCACACAACGGGTGCCGTCCGAAAAAACCAAGAAGAGTATAGTATTATGAGAAAATCTACCGAGTGCAAAAAGTGTCGACGGACGGGAGTCAAACTTTTTTTGAAAGGAGAAAAGTGTGAGTCCCAAAAATGTCCGATGATAAAAAAACCGTATCCTCCAGGACAAAAGCCTAAGAGACGGAAAGGTCATCTTTCCCAATACGGAAAGGAGCTTATCGAAAAGCAAAAGCTCCGCTATTGGTATGATCTTCAAGAAAGACAGTTTGTTCGCTACGTGACGGCTGTGATTAATAGCCAAAGAGAAACAGAGTCTGCGGGTGATCAATTGTTAAGAAGACTTGAAGAAAGATTGGATAATATGGTTTATCGCTCCGGCTTTTCATCCTCAAGGTCACAAGCAAGGCAGATGGTTAATCATGGGTTTTTTCTTGTTAATGGAAAACCTGTCGATAGACCGTCTTACAGAATAAAAACGGGAGATGTTATTTCCGTTCGTCCCGGTAAAACAAAGAAAGTTAGTTTTGAAAATTTTAGCGAAAGAATGAAAAACTTTGTTTCCCCGTCATGGATTTCGTTGGACACGGAGAATCTGACGGCGAAAGTTACCGGAAATGCGGTAATTGAAGAAATTGCTCCACCAGTGGAAATTTCTTCTATTTTTGAGTTCTATTCAAGATAGTAAAAATAATAATCAATACTAATAATCTAACCATTACCGATAAGGCACCTGTATTATGGGTTGTGGTTTATAATTTGAGATATGATTTCGTTACCATCAAAGCCAAAAATCGTAGAGAAAAAAGAGGACAACAAAACTCTTTTTGAAATAGACTCTCTTTATCCGGGATATGGTGTGACTATAGGCAATAGTCTAAGAAGAACTCTTCTTTCTTCTCTTACCGGAGCGGCGGTTACAAAAGTGAAAATAAACGAAGTAAATCACGAATTTTCAACTATTCCCGGAGTAATGGAAGATGTAATTACGATTATACTTAACCTAAAAGAGCTCCGGTTCCGCGTTCACTCGGAGGAACCCCAAATAGTGAAGCTCAGAGTAAAGGGAGAATCGGAGGTGAAGGGGTCTAATCTTGAGATCCCCACCCAAGTAGAGCTTGTTAATCCCGAAACACACATAGCAACTCTTACAAATAAGAGCGCGTCTTTAGAAATGGAAATGGAGGTTGAAAAGGGGATGGGATATTCTTCATCGGATGATAGAAAAGAAGAAAAGCTTGAAGTTGGGCAAATTATTATTGATTCCATTTTTACTCCCGTAAAGAGAGCAAACTTTTATGTTGAAAATATGCGTGTCGGAAAAAGAACGGACTTTGACCGGCTTTTTGTGGAAGTGGAAACGGACAAAACAATATCCCCGGAAGAAGCTTTGTTCCAGGCCGTGGATATCTTGAAAAAGCATTTTGAAATTTTCTCCTCCTTTAAAGATAAGGAAGAAAAAAAAGACGCTAAAGGAAGCAAGGGGAAAAAGGAAAAAAAGGAAGAAAAACAAGCGGAAATCGATGATTTGGAGCTTGAAGATTTAAAAATTTCCACGCGTACTATAAACGCTTTAAGAGATAACAAGATTAAGAAAGTTAAGGATCTTCTCAAGAAGAAGGAAGATGATGTTGCGTCTTTTAGTGGAATGGGAGCAAAAGGGGTTGATGAAATAAAGAAAGCACTGAAAAAGAAAAAACTTTCCCTAAAAACGGAAAAATAATGCCAAAAATAAAAAATAAAAGAAGATTTAGCAGGAAAAGGGATCAGCGTCGAGCTCTTCTTGTTGCTCTTGCCCGTGCTCTTATCTTAAACGAAAAGATAAAAACAACCGAGGCAAAAGCAAAAGAGTTGAGGCCTTTTGTTGAGAAGCTTATAACAAGAGGCAAAGAAGAAGGTATCCATGGGAGAAGAATTTTGGTTGCCAGACTCCAAGAAGACGTTGCCGAGAAACTTGTAAAAGAGATTGCACCGCGCTACCGCGAGAGAGCGGGTGGGTATACCAGGATTTTGAAACTCGGACCCAGGTTAGAAGATGGTGCAAAAATGGTTATTATTGAGCTTGTATAATTACTATGAGAAGAACATACACTGTTGATGTTAAAAAGAGGCCACTAGGAAGAGTCGCTACGGAAATAGCGGGTCTTTTGATGGGTAAAAACGATGAAAATTACAGGCCTCACGAAGACAAAGGAGCTTTTGTTGTTGTAAAAAATATTGAAGAGGTCGCCCTCACGGGCAAAAAAAGTGAAAATAAAAAGTATTATTATCACAGCGGTTACCCGGGTGGGTTAAAAGAGGTTTCCTACGAAAAGCTTTTGCAAAAGAGCCGATCAGCCGCCTTAAAAAAAGCGGTCTACGGGATGCTTCCAAAAAATAAATTAAGGAGGGAGATGATAAAAAGAATTAAAATAGATTAGCAATGCCGACAAAAACAAAAGAAAAAAAAGAGGCAAAATATTATCAAGCGGTTGGTAGGAGAAAAGAGGCTACATGTGTGGTTCGTATTTATGAAAATAAGAGTGGGGAGATAACAATTAATGAAAAAAAGTTTGAAGATTACTTTCCCGCGAAAGATTTACAGAAAATGGTGAAAGAACCTCTTGATGAACTGGGCTTGTTGAGTAAATTCTCGGTTACTGCAAAAGTCTCAGGAGGAGGTGTTAAGTCTCAGACTAAAGCCGTTCAACATGGAATTGCCAGAGCACTTGTCCTTTTTGACGAGACTTTCCGAAAGCAATTAAAGTCTGCGGGACACATTACTCGTGATCCAAGAATGAGAGAAAGAAAGAAGCCAGGACTGAAAAGAGCGAGAAGAGCTTCTCAGTGGAGAAAAAGATAGTCTTTTTTAATATATTTGGTGATAGGAGGGCCGCAAGAAATGCGGTCTTTATCTCCTAAAAGGTGCGTAGGTTCGGCCCTTCCGCCCAAAAAAGCATTGCAGGGTCTGACCCTGCAATGCTTTTTAAGGGGAAAGCAGTTTGATATTTGCCATAGCCTATATTATAATTACCTATTAAACAGAAATTTATGTCCGACAAGCTAATTATTGAGGGGAGGAGCAAGTTGGAAGGGGTTATTGATGTAAAAGGATCAAAAAATGCCGCGACACCGATTATTGCGGCAACACTGCTCACTTCTTCCCCTTGCGTGCTAGACAATATTCCTTTTATTGGAGATGTAAAGGCGATGCTGGAAATTGTGAAAGGGATGGGTGCACAAGTGGAATATATCGGGAGAAACAGAGTGAAGATAACGGCTAAGGAAATTAATCCGGCGAAGTTGAATTTTGGTCTCGTGAACAAAATGCGTTCGTCGATTCTCTTAGTTGGACCACTTCTTGCAAGATTTGGATATGTAAGGATGCCACAGCCGGGAGGGTGTGTTATAGGGGCTCGACCGATCGATTATCATATCAACGCTTTTTCTAGAATGGGGGTGGATGTTGAAGAGTTCGGATTGAAAAAAAATGGGGAAAGGAAATCAAATGTGTATCATTTTACGGCAAAGAAAGGACTCCGGGGGAGAGATGTTGTTTTTGACGGATTCTCTGTTACCGGAACAGAAAACATTTTAATGGCGGCAACGCTTGCTAAAGGGAAAACCGTTATTAAAATTGCCGCCTCGGAGCCCCATGTTCAAGATCTTGCCGTCTTTTTGAAAAAAATGGGAGCTGATATAAAGGGAGAAGGAACCAATACGATAGAAATAAAGGGAAAAGAAAAGCTCCACGGAGCGGAGCACGCCGTTTGTTATGATTACGTGGAAGCGGGAACTCTCGTGCTACTGGTTCTTGCGGCCAAAGGAAAAGTGCGGGTAGAAAATTTTCCCGTAAAAAACCTTGAATTGTTGCTCAGTAAACTAAAAAGATTTGGGGGAAAGATAAAAATTGAGAAAAACGCGGTCGTTGTTTCTCCTTGGAAAAATCTTGCCATAGACAAAATACAGGCAATGCCGTACCCGGGAATACCTACCGACCTTCAGGCTCCGCTTGGGGTTCTTTCAACTCAGGCAAAGGGACTAACTCTTATTCATGACCCGATTTATGAAGGAAGATTGAAGTATCTTGAAGAGTTAAACAAAATGGGTGCGGAAATTGTTTCTTGCGATCCGCACAGGGCGATAATTAACGGTCCGACAAAGTTGCATGGAACAAAACTTGACCCGTTGGATTTGCGCGCTGGAGCGGCGCTTATTATTGCCGGAATGATTGCGGAAGGAACAACCATTAT
Organism: Candidatus Nealsoniibacteriota bacterium; assembly: GCA_003559635.1. Classification (GTDB taxonomy): domain Bacteria; phylum Patescibacteriota; class Minisyncoccia; order Minisyncoccales; family PWPS01; genus PWHW01. The sequence goes on from PWKU01000027.1 coordinate 15,686, forward strand.
CAGGGATGTTTCTCAGGCCGATAGGGGGTACGAAGAAATAGACAAGCGTCTTTGCAAAATAGGAGCGAAAATAAAAAGAATGGAGAACGACAATTAATCACTGGCGAAAGTGGTGCTCCGGATAACCGGCAATTAACTGTGACCACTCCCCATGGCTATTGTAAAATATAGATGCCAAATGTAATATCTAAGACATTATGTTTTCAAGAAAAATAGGAATTGATCTGGGAACCTGTAACTCTTTGGTTTTTGCTCCCGGTAAAGAAATTATCTTAAATGAGCCTTCTGTTGTTGCTGTTAGCGTACATGAGAATAAAATTCTTGCGGTTGGAAAAGAAGCCAAGGAAATGATAGGAAGGGCTCCCGATGAGATAAAAGTTTACAGACCCCTTAAAGATGGGGTAATTGCTGAATATAGAATAACTGAGGCGATGTTGCGTTACTTTATACAAAAATCTCCCGGACTGAAATTTGTTAAACCGGAGCTTATGATTGGTGTTCCGGCGGGGATAACATCGACAGAGAAGAGAGCTGTTATTGAAGCTGGTATTTCTGCAGGTGCTCGATCTGTTTATAAGGTCAAAGAACCTATTTTAGCCGCTATCGGAGCGGGAATTCCCATTGCGTCTTGTTCCGGCCATATGGTGGTTGATATTGGGGGAGGAACTACGGAAATCGCTATAATATCTCTTGGAGGAGTGGTTGCCGTAAGATCTTTGAGGGTTGCCGGAGACAGTATGGATTTTGCCATTTCCAATTATATAAAAGATAAACATAATGTTGCTCTGGGAGAGAAAAGTGTTGAAGATATTAAGATGAATATTGGAACGGCGATCAAGGAGAAAGAATCAAAAGTAATGGAGGTTCGAGGAAGAGATCTTGTTTCCGGTCTCCCAAAAACAATTAAGGTTACTTCGAATGATGTTTACGAGGCAATATCAGGCACACTTGAAGAGATTATAAAAGTTGTGAAATATGTCTTGAGAGAGACTCCTCCGGAGCTTTCTGCTGATATTATGGACAAAGGAATGGTTCTTACCGGAGGCGGGGCGCTTCTTGAAAACATCGATGTCCTTGTAACGGAAAAGACGGGAGTGCCTTCTTTTGTTGCGGAAGAAGCGCTACTTTCCGTGGCTCGAGGTGCAGGAGTTGTTTTGGATAATCTGGATGCTTATAAGAGAAGCATTATGAGTAAATAATAAGAGATAAGCACCAAATCACAAATAAATTACAATTACCAAAATTCTAAGCACCAAACCTTTTGTGTTCTGAACATTTGAATTTTGATATTATTTGGAATTTATTGCTTGTAATTTGTAATTTTCAAGATATGATTATCGGGCATAAAGAACAGCAGGAAAAAATACGCTCGCTTTTTGAGAAAAATGAAATACCTCATGCGCTTTTATTTTCCGGACCTGGCGCGGTTGGTAAAAAGACTACGGCTTTTTGGTTTTTAAAGATGATAAGTTGCGAGGGAAGAGACAAACCCTGTGGAGAGTGTCGTAGCTGTTATGAGATTGAAGAAAATATCCACTTAGACATATTGCAAGTTTTTCCCGAAGAGAAAGAAATAAGATTAAAACAAATTGAAGAGATTATAGAGAGAATTTCATACAAGGGAGCCAAATCATGTTATAAAGGAGTTGTAATAGACGAGGCGCATCTAATGAATGTTCAGTCGCAAAACGCTCTTTTGAAAACACTTGAAGAACCCTCAAAAGACACAGTAATAATTTTAGTTACCGAGCATCCTTATTCGCTTTTGCCCACTATTTTATCGAGAATGTTTGAAATCAAATTCTCTCTTGTCAGTGAAAAAGAAATAGGAAAGAGCTTGAAAAGCAACGAGATTGCCGATCTTTCTTTTGGAAAACCGGGGCTGGCAATAAACTATTTACAGTTTCCGGAAAAAAAGAAAAGAGCGGAGAACTTAAAGAAAGAGATGAATGGAATGTTTGAGAAAGATTTTTCTTTTCGCTTCTCGTTAATAAAAAAAGCAACAGATGAGGAGAAGGGAGAAGAGTTTCTGGAATGCCTACTGAAAGCCATGCAAATTGAAATGCACAAAAGGATAAAAGAGAAAAAGGAGACAAAAGATTTTTTACAAGCCATAAAAGAAGCTGAAGAGGCGATTTTTCTTCTTTCGAAAACAAATATAAATGTTCGCCTTGCATTGGAAAAAATAGCAATAAAAATATAATTTAATCGATAACTAACAGCTTAGGTCTTCATTTAAAGAAGGTTATAAGCCAAACTAAATTATGTCTGAATACAAAAAAATAATTGATAAAATTAAGCCGGAGATGGAAAAAACAGTAAAACATCTTACGGATGAAATGAAAAGAGTGAGGGCAGATAGGGCAACGCCATCTCTAGTCGAAGACATTATTGTCGATTGTTTCGACCAAAGATTGCCGTTAAAACAATTGGCGGCTATTTCCTGCCCCGAACAAAGGCAGATATTAATTCAACCATGGGACAGAAACTACATTAAGGATATGGTAACCGCTTTGCAAAAAGCGGAATCGGAGCTTAGTCCTACGGTTGAAAACAATGCTATCCGCATCATTCTTCCTCCGCTTACAGAAGAGTATCGTAAAAGTTTGTTAAGGCTTTTATCTGGTAAAAAAGAGGAAGCGAGAGTAAATCTCAAAAGGATAAGGGAAGATGCGTGGGGAAAGATTCAGAACAAGTTTCAAGAGGGGGAAATCAGTGAAGATGATAAGTTCAAAGGAAAAGAAGAATTACAGAAATTAATCGATGACTACAATAAAATGGCGGAGGAGATAATAGAGAAAAGAGAAAATGAGATAAAAGGGTAAATAATGACGTGGGACTGCCGTAATCATTCGGCTAAACAAAAAACAGTATAAAGAGCTATAAACCAAACAAACTATGCCCAATCTTTTTGTAATTATATTAAGCCTGATTATTTTGATTTTCCTGCATGAGTTGGGCCATTTTCTGCTTGCTAAAAAATATGGAATTAAGGTGGAAGAGTTTGGCATAGGGCTCCCGCCGAGGCTTTACGGGAAAAAAGTGGGAGAAACTCTTTATTCAATTAACTGGCTTCCTTTGGGAGGCTTTGTAAAGCTTTACGGGGAAGACAAAAAAATAGATAATCAGAGAAGCTTTTCTTCAAAACCCATTTACCAAAGAGCTCTTGTTATTTTTGGAGGGGTGGCCGCTTTTTTCGTAATTGCTTTTTTGATTTTCTCGGTATATTCGGTGGTGGGGGTGCGGGCTCCTGTAGAAGAAGGAGTTGCTTTGGAGGAAATGAATGACCCGATGATTATTATTACAAAGGCGGTGAGGGAATCGCCTGCGAGAGAGGTGGGGATAAAGGCCGGAGACATACTGATGGAGATAGATGGTAAGAAAATTGACTCACCATCTCAGGCAGTATCTATTTTGGAGGAAAAAGAAGGAATAGAGACAAAAATAATGGTTGTTCGAGGACAGGAAGAGAAATCTTTTACGCTAACACCCAGAACGGAATATGAGGAAGGTGAGGGAGCGGTCGGTATTGGCATGGCAATGACGGATATACAAAAGTACCCGGCATATTACGCCCCGTTACAGGGGGCCAGAATGACTGGTGAAATGACTTTTATGGTTGCACAAGGATTTGGTATGTTGCTTCAATCTCTTGTTACGGGAGAGCCTCTTCCGGACGAGATGGAAATTGGGGGACCGGTCGCCATTGTAAATATCGGTGCTGGTGCTCTTGGCAGGGGGGTTTCGGATTTTCTTCACTTTTTGGGAGCGATAACCGTTTCGCTGGCAGTCTTAAACATTCTCCCAATTCCCGCTCTTGACGGCGGAAGATTGATGTTCCTGGCAATAGAAAAGATAAAAGGGTCGCCAATATCGGAGAAGCTGGAGATGGGGCTTAATACGATATTTTTCTTTTTGTTAATTGGATTAATGCTCTTTGTAACCTTCAAAGATCTCGGTTTATAACGTATAATTAAAGCATGATTAAAAAAATATTGGAGAAATTTTCTTTGGACATCGGGATAGATCTTGGGACAGCGAACTGTTTGGTCTATGTAAAAGGAAAAGGTATTACAATGTCCGAGCCTTCCGTAGTTGCCGTAAATAACAAAACGGGACAGATTTTGGCAATTGGAGAGGAGGCGCGTAAGATGGTGGGAAAAACGCCGGGACATATTGTTGCGACAAGGCCATTGGTATCGGGAGTGGTTTCGGACTTTGATGTGACGGAGCAAATGTTGCGTTACTTTATTGAAAAAGCATATGAAGGAAGTTTTCCGATTCATGCGCGTCCTCGGGTGGTAATCGGAATTCCCTGCGGAGTTACTGAAGTGGAAAGAAGAGCGGTAGAGGATGCCGGTAAAAATGCCGGAGCGGGAAAAGTTTTTCTTATTGAAGAACCGATGGCCGGGGCTATCGGAGTGAGATTACCGATTCAGGACGCAGGAGGTAATTTTGTGGTTGATGTTGGAGGAGGGACTACCGAAGTGGCGGTTATTTCTCTGGGAGGAATAGTGATCTCACACAGCTTGAGAGTTGCCGGGGACAAGCTTAATGAAGATATCATCAATTTTGCCGAGAAGGAGTATAAACTTCTAATTGGCGAGAGAACGGCGGAAGACGTAAAGATAAGAATAGGCTCTGCGTGCCCTCTGGAGGAAAAAGCAGAATCTTCTATACGAGGAAGAAATCTGGTTACCGGTCTTCCCGAGGAAGTAAATGTGAACGATGCGGATATTCGAAAGGCAATGGAAAAATCGGTTAAGGAGATTGTAAAAACAATTAAAGATACCGTTGAAGAAACCCCCCCGGAACTTTTGGCTGATATTATGTCTCGAGGGATACATCTTCTAGGCGGAGGAAGCCTTTTAAGGGGTCTTGATAAACTAATTGAGGAAGAGGTAAAGATAAAGACGCAAACGGGAGATGACCCCCTTACCGCGGTTGTGCGTGGAGCGGGTTATGCCTTGGAACATATAGGAGGTCATACAGACATTTTCTTAGAAACCAAAGAATTTGAGCCGCCTAAATAAAATAAGAAAGCAGGCAATTCATATGATTAAGAAAAAAGAAATAGAGAGAATAGCATTTTTTGCTCGATTACACTTGGATGACGAAGAGCAAAAGAGGATGCCAGAAGAGATAGACTCTATTTTACAATACATACAAAGGTTGAGGGATGTTGATATTAACGAAATAGAACCGCTTTTCCATTTTCCGGAATTAAAGAATGTGGTGCGCGAGGATATTGCAAAAACGGTTGACAGGGAAACACAAAAACAGATGATGGCAATGGGGAAAGACAAGGATGATTATCTAAAAGTTGAGTCAATATTATGAAAACAACGATTAAAGGAGTTCAGGAAAAGATAAAAAAAGGAGAAACCAGCCACGAAGAGGTTTTTTCTTCTTATCTTGCGAGAATTAAGGAGAGAAATGAAACTACAAACGCTTTTCTTACGGTTTTTGAAAAATCCAAAACAGTGAATGAAGAAAAAAAAGAACTTCCTCTTTACGGAGCTTTTTTTGCAGTAAAAGATAATATTTTAATTAAAGAGGAGCGTTGTACCGCCGGGTCAAAAATTCTTGAGCATTATGTCGCTCCTTATACGGCCACTGTTGTTGAAAAAATATTGGAAAATGGGGGAGTTGTTGTTGGGAAGACCAACTTAGATGAATTTGCTATGGGGTCTTCTACGGAAAATTCTACATTTGGACCATCAAGAAATCCGATTGACACAGAAAGAGTTCCGGGCGGTTCCTCAGGCGGATCCGCTGCTGCTATTGCTGACGGAATGTGCAATGCTGGCCTTGGATCCGATACGGGAGGCTCTATCAGACAGCCTGCAGCGTTTTGTGGGGTAGTAGGATTTAAACCTACTTATGGGACCGTTTCCAGGAGTGGGGTGATGAGTATGTCTTCTTCATTTGACCAAGTAGGACCCTTTACAAATTGTGTAGAAGACGCGGAGACAGTCTTTAATGTCATCTCTGGAAAGGATGAGCGGGATTCAGTAACGAGTGATCTTATAAAAAAAGAGACCCAAGAGAACTTTAGAGTAGGCATTCTTAAGGAGTATTTTGTTGACGGAATAAATCAAGAAGTAAAAAGAGTTCTTCAAGAGGCGATTAAAAAAATAGAAAAAGCGGGCTTGGATGTTGTAGAAGTGAGTCTTCCTCACACGGAGTATGCTCTGCCCGCTTACGAGATTATTATGGCTTCGGAAGTTTCTACAAATATGGCTCGTTATGATGGTATTCGCTACGGTTTGGAGTTTGACAGACCGGCCGCAAAGACCATGCAAGATGCTTATCTAAAAAATAGGGGAGAAGGGTTCGGTAAGGAGGTTAAAAGAAGAATTATTCTGGGAACTTACGCTCTCTCTGCGGGATATTATGACGCCTATTATATCAGGGCGCAAAAAATAAGAACCCTTATTGCGGAAGATTTCAAAAGCGTTTTTAAGAAGGTGGATGTGGTTTTTGCTCCGACAACTCCGACACTTCCGTTTAAAATAGGAGAAAAAGTAGAAGATCCTTTGTCAATGCATTTGTCAGACATATTTACCGTGACAGCAAACCTTGCGGGCCTTCCGGCGATTTCTCTTCCTTGTGGGAAGAGTGGAGATTTCTCCGTTGGAGCTCAGGTTTTGGCGGATAGGTTTTATGAAGATAAATTATTCTTAGCGGCAAAAAAATTTGAAAAAATATGGAAATCATAAAAGAAGCGGCACAAGAAGTTTTTGAATACCTTAAAGATCCGACAGTGATTTCTCCCACTTTTGCTATTTTCTGGGAAACTATGAGGGTGATATTTCTGACAATATCGGTCTTTTTCTTACTGTTACTTATTTTCTTGGTTTTTGTCAGTAATTACAAGCAGTTACGTTTTTTTGAAGATGTTTTTGAAAGGTACACCACAAAGCCGTGGGTTGGGAAGAAAATAGACAAAAGATGGAAAGATATCATTGAACAGTCAAAAAGTGATGACGAAGAGACGAGAAGATTGGCGATTATTGAAGCCGATGATATGACTGACGAGGTTTTATCAGATATCGGTTACGAGGGGGAAAATTTACTGGAAAAAACTCTGTTGTTGAACGAGGAAATCATTTCCAATATGGAAGAAATAAAAGATGCCCACCGAAGAAAAAGGGAGTTTGTCTATAATCCAAATGTCGAGGTTTCCAAAGAAGAGGCGGAGAAGTTGATTTCCACTTACGAATATCTCCTAAAAGACCTCGAAATTATTTAAAAAAGGTTGACTTTTTCTCATATTGTTATAACATATGGAAGTTAGCTGGAAGATTAACATAAAGCGGGGTAGTGAAACGGTATCATTTAGGGCCCATAACCCTAAGTTCTAGGTTCGAATCCTGGCCCCGCAACATAAACAAGGGCTCGCAGCGCGTGCCGTCTTATTTTGAGAGATAGTGGAGGTTACGATCCGGAGAGACGGAAAGCCAATTCTGCCGGTGTAGCTCAGCTTGGTTAGAGCGGATGCATCATAAGCATTAGGCCGGGGGTTCAAGTCCCTCCACCGGCACATCTGAAAGATTTACTGCGGAGTTTGTTTAAAAGTGTAGTTGCAGGCGTAGCTTAGCCGGCTTAAAGCGCCTCCCTGTCACGGAGGAGATCGTGGGTTCGAATCCCATCGCCTGCGCCGCAAGAACACATGGAAAACATGTGTTTTTTTATTTCTACGAGGGCTTGACAAAAAATCGCCCCAAAAACCACTTTTTCCCCTTAAAAACAAAGCGTTGCAGGGTCAGACCCTGCAACGCTTTGGGTGGGGTTTGTCGGGGGTGGTGGGAGTTGCTTTTCTCTTTTTTTTAAGCTAAAATGAGTATATGACAAGCGGAAAAATTTCCAAGATTAAAGAAAGATTTTTGAAGGAAGTGGAGGAAGAAAAGGATGCCGGAAAGAAGAGAAAAATCTGTAAAAAATACATAGAGGAAGACCTAGCCTCTGTTTTTTCTTTGGTTAAAAATTTGTCAGGAGAGAAGAGGGGCGAAGTGGGGAGAGCGGCCAATGAACTGAGAGAGTTTATCACAAAAAAGATGGAAGGAGAGAAGAGGGAGGAAGTTGCCGAAAAAGCCCGAATAGACGTTACATTTCCAGGAACGGAGCCGGACTTAGGGAGTCTTCATCCCTTAACGGTACTTCAGAAAAGGTGCGAAGAGATTTTTCAAAAAATGGGGTTTGTTGTTGCCGGCGGACCGGAGCTTGAGAATGAATGGTATAACTTTGATGCTCTAAATTTTAAAAAGGATCATCCGGTAAGGGAAATGCAGGACACTCTTTTTGCTAAACAAAAAGACAGGGGATCTCTCTCCGAAAAAGAGAAACTTTTGATGAGAACACATACATCTCCCGTACAAGTTCGTTATATGGAAAACAGAAAGCCCCCTTTCAGAATTATTGTTCCGGGAAGAGTTTTTAGAAACGAAACTACGGATAATTCCCATGAGATAAACTTTTACCAGCTTGAGGGGCTGATGGTGGGAGAAGATGTTTCAATTGCAAACTTCAGAGCGGTTATTGGTTATTTTTTGCAACAGCTTTTCAGGGCTAAGGTTAAATTACGTCTCAGACCGTCCTTTTTTCCTTTCACAGAACCCTCATTTGAAGTTGATGTCAGTTGCTCAATCTGCGACCAAAAGGGATGTTCCGTTTGCAAACAAACGGGATGGATTGAGATTATGGGCGCGGGAATGGTCCATCCTAATGTTTTAAGAAGTGCCAAGGTTGATCCCGATAAATTTACCGGGTTTGCTTTTGGTTGTGGATTGGACCGCATTGCGATGATTGAGCACAAGATAGAAAATGTTCGTCTTTTTTACAGTGGAGACCTAAGGTTTCTAAAACAGTTTTGATTTATGAAATTTTCATATAACCTTTTACAATCATTTTTTAAAGAGAAACTTCCTTCTGCGAATGAATTGGCAGAAGCTTTAATGATGCATTTTTTTGAAGTGGAAGAAATCGAAAAACTTGAAAAAGATACGATTTTGGACATTGATATATTATCAAGCAGGGCGGGGGATTGTTTTTCACACAACGGGGTTGCACGTGAAATAGCCGCAATTACCGGTAAAAAATATCAGCCTTTTGACACGAAAATAAGAGAAAGTAAGCAAGAAATAACGGAACGCATCGAAGCGGATGTAAGAAGCGCTTGTTCCCGGTATACCTTGCGAGCCGTAGATAATGTAAAAGTGAAAGAGTCTCCTCTTTATATACAGCAAAGACTGAAAACATGTGGGATAAAGCCGATTAACAATATAGTGGATATTACAAACTATGTGATGCTTGAAACGGGTCAACCATTACACGCCTTTGATGCGGATAAGATAGAAGGAGGTAAAATATTCGTGCGTTATGCAAAAAAGAGAGAGAAAATTGTTACTCTTGACGAAAAGAGATATGAGCTAAAAGATAATATTCTAATTATCGCCGATGAGCTTTCGCCTATAGGAATTGCCGGCATAAAGGGAGGAATTGTTCCTGAAATTGATGCGAACACCAAGTCGATATACTTGGAGGCAGGAAATTTTGATCCAATAACTATACGAAAAGGATCACAAGACCTAAAATTAAGAACGGATGCTTCACTAAGATTTGAACACGGAATATCTCCGGAACTCACTCAAATTGCCGTAGATAGAGCGGCCAAACTTATTTCCGAGATTGCGAAAGGCAATGTTGTTAAAGGCATGATAGACTACTATCCGGAAAAAGCGAAGGAAACGGAAATAAGTTTTAAAATCGATGAACTGCGGAAAGTCTTGGGGGTGGACATATCACTAAAAGAAGTGGAGAAAATATTGCGGTCTTTGGAGTTTAAAGTGAAAAGAAGCAATGGTTCTTTTTTTGTCATTCCTCCTGTTCTTCGTACGGATATTTTCATTAAAGAAGATGTATTTGAAGAAGTAGGAAGGATTTACGGCTATGAAAACATTGAAAAATCTGTTCCCGAAGAAAGCGTTATTCCGGCGGAAAAAGAAGAATACTTTGAAGTAAAAGATTTTTGTAAGAACCTTTGGCAGAGTTTTGGATTCAATGAAAGCTATAATTATTCCTTTATTAATGAAGATGGGGCCAACTGTTATGACATAAAAAAACTTATTGAGATGGAAAAGCCGGTAAGTTTGGAATTTAAATATTTAAGGCCTTCGCTTCTTCTAGGGTTATTAAAAAATGTGGCGGAAAATGAAAAAAATTATCAAGACATAAGAATTTTTGAACTGGGAAGTGTCTTTTTCAAGGAAGGGATAGAGAGCACAGAGCTCAAAAAGTTATCGGCGGTTTCTACGGTTGATGATTTTTATCAGATGAAAGGGAAGATAGATATGTTTTTAAGAAAGTTGTCCGGAAAGAGCGCCTCTTATAAGGAGACGGAGAAGAACAGCGTTCTAAATACAAGAAGAGCGGCAGAAGTGTTGCTAAATAACGAAGAGATTGGATTCTTAGGGGAAGCTTCACAAGAAATGAAGAAAAAACTAAAAATCAAAAGAGAAGTGGTTTTATTTGAGATTGATTTTGAGAAGATAGTAGGTGCCTATGAAAGCGTAAAGAAGTATGAACAGATTCTAAAATTTCCATCCTCTGTAAGAGATATTTCCGTTCTTGTTCCCAAAAATGAGCCTTATTTAAACGTTTTAGAAAAAATCAGCAAGGAGGGTGGGGCTATGCTCAGAAAAGTGGATCTTTTTGATTTTTATGAGGGGAAGGAGATTCCTAAAAATATGAAGAATTTTGCTTTTCGTTTAATTTTTCAAGCAAAGGATAAAACCCTTTCTTCGAAAGAAGTGAACGTCTTGCAAGAAAAAATAATTAAAGCGCTGGATAAAGTGCCGGAATGGAAAGTGAGAAAGTAAAATTATAAAAAAACTATAATTTAAAAAGTAAACCGTCAAAATTAGTAATTAAAAGCGATGTTATTATGGCAAAAAAATCCGAGTATAATGCAAAGGACATAAGCGTATTGAAAGGTCTTGACCCTGTCAGAAAAAGACCAGGGATGTATATTGGATCTACCGATACGGAGGGTCTTCACCATCTTATATGGGAGTGTGTAGACAACTTTATAGACGAATTTATGGGAGGAAACGGAAAAGAAGGTTCTGTGATTTTGCATGCCGATGATAAGGTGGAAGTCAGTGATGACGGAAGAGGCATTCCGGTGGATAAACACAAAGAGACCGGGAGGCCTGCTGTTGAGACCGTAATGACAACCCTTCATGCAGGAGCTAAGTTTGGTAGCAAGGCTTATCAAGTTTCGGGAGGACTTCACGGCGTGGGTATTTCGGTGGTTTGCGCTCTTTCCGAGTGGATGAAAGTTGAAATTTCAAGAGGGGGATATAAATATACTCAAGAATATAAAAGAGGAGTTCCAACGGGAAATCTGAAAAAAGGAGAAAAGACGAACAGAACAGGGACAAAAATCATCTTCCAGCCGGATACGGAGATATTTAAGGAAGTTGCTTTCAGCTCAAAAAAAATACTTGGTCACTTAAGACAACAGGCTTACCTTACAAAGGGTATTAAAATTAGCTTTGATGACAAGAGGGAAAAATTAGAGAAAAAATACTCTTTTTATTTTGAGGGTGGTATTTCCTCCTACGTTAAATTTTTAACGCGCGGAATAGAGTCAATTCATTCAAACGTTTTCTATTGCACGGGAGAAAAAGAGGGGGTTCTTATTGAGGCAGCATTTCGGTATTCTCAAGAATATGAAATATATGAAGAAAGTTTTGCCAATAACATTAATACAAAAGAAGGGGGAGCTCATCTTACAGGCTTTAGAGTAGCACTAACAAAGACAATTAATAACTATGCTAAGAGAGAAGGGCTTCTTAAAGAAAATGAAGATAATTTGAGGGGCGAGGATATAAGAGAAGGATTAACGGGAGTTGTTTCGGTTAAAATTCATGATCCTCAGTTTGAGGGGCAAACCAAAGCAAAGCTTGGAAATACTGAAGCAAGATCAGCCACAGAGGCTCTTGTTTCCGAACACTTGGTAGATTTTTTTGAAAGAAATCCGCAGGATGCAAGAGCGATAATCGGAAAATGCATTCTTTCTGCAAAGGCAAGGAAAGCGGCGAGAGCCGTAAGAGAGACTGTTCTAAGAAAAGGGGCTCTTGAAGGCCTTTCGCTCCCAGGAAAGCTTGCTGATTGTCAAACCAGAAAACCGGAAGAATCAGAGCTTTATATAGTTGAGGGTGAGTCTGCGGGAGGGTCGTGTAAGGGAGCAAGAGATAGAAGGTTTCAAGCTATTTTGCCGCTTAAGGGAAAGATACTTAATGTAGAAAGATACAGATTAAATAAAATATTGGAGTCAAAAGAAGTAAAAGCGCTGGTTATTGCGTTGGGAACCGCCATTGCGGAAGACTTTGATATTGAAAAGCTCCGCTATCATCGTGTGATTATTATGTGTGACGCCGACAGTGATGGAAATCATATTAAAACCCTTTTATTAACATTGTTTTTTCGCCACTTTAGACCAATTATTGAAATGGGTTATCTTTATATCGCAAGGCCACCTCTTTATAAGATTCAGGCGGGAAAGAGAACAGAATATGCCTATATGGAGGAAGATAAGGCTGAAATCTTGAGTGATATGAATAGCGAGTCGGTGGATATTCAGAGATATAAGGGTCTTGGAGAAATGAACCCTATTCAACTCTGGGAAACAACTATGAACCCCGAAAACCGCATGCTTTTGCAAGTCACGATTGAAGATGCGAAAGAAGCAGACAGGGTTTTTGACGCTCTTATGGGCCAAGAAGTATCTTTGCGTAAGAATTTTATTAAAACCCATGCAAAGGAAGTTGGTAACCTTGATATCTAAAATTGACAAATAAGCCTTTTTCCAATATAATTGGCGGGTAATTTGACAGAAACATGAATAAATTAACACAGTTTTTAAAAGAAGTAAGGCAAGAAGTAAGGAAAGTAACCTGGCCAACAAAAGAAGAAACTATAAGGTATTCTTTAATGGTTGTTATTGCTTCTCTTTTGGTTGCCGTCTATCTCGGAGGAATAGACTATGTTGTCGCTGAAGCATTAAAAAGATTTATCCAATAAATTTTAGCATGAGTAGACAGGAAGCTACACAAGAGAAAAGGTGGTATGTTATTCATACTTATTCAGGGTATGAAGAGGCTGTTGCAAAAAACTTGCAGCAGAGGGTAGACTCTTTTGGGATGAAAGATAAAATTTTTGAAGTTATCGTTCCTCGCGAGAAAAAAATTAAAATTAGGGACGGGAAAAGAAAAGAAGTAGAAGAAAAACTTTATCCCGGCTATGTTTTAGTCCAGATGATTGTTACTGATGAGTCCTGGTATGTAGTGCGTAACACGCCGAATGTTAGCGGCTTTGTTGGCGCGGGCGTTACACCTGTTCCACTTTCGCAAGGAGAGGTTGATATTTTAATGAAAAGGATAAAGCAAGAAGCTCCCCAGTACAAAATTAATGTGGAAGAAGGGGACAGCGTTAAAATAACCGACGGCCCGTTCAAGGACTTTGATGGAAAAGTTTCCGGAGTAGATAGAGAAAAAGGAAAAGTAAAGGTTTTGGTAAATATGTTCGGAAGAGATACTTCAGTGGAACTGGACTCGTTACAAATCAAAAAACTATAAAACGTAAAGTTAAGGCATTATGGCTAAAAAAGTAAAAGCGGTAGTAAAGCTACAGATTGAAGCGGGAAAAGCAACGCCTGCTCCTCCTGTTGGACCGGCACTTGCACAGCATGGTATAAACATGGGTCAATTTTGCTCGGATTTTAACAACAAGACGCAAGATAGAGCGGGATCGACCGTTCCTGTTGAGATTATAATCTATGAAGGGGGAACATATGACTTTATATTAAAGGAGCCTCCGGCAGCAGAGTTGATTCTTAAGACGGCGGGTATCGAAAAGGGGTCGGGCAATCCTAAAAAGAAGAAAGTAGGCGAGCTTACGAGAGATCAGCTCCGTGAAATCGCGCAAAAGAAAATGCCCGATCTGAATACTGATGATATAGATGCAGCAATGAAAATAATTGAAGGAACCGCCAAAAATATGGGCATTAATATTAAAGAATAATTAAAATATGGAAAGAATTCCTACAGATGAATATTTCTTGAAGATTGCTGCTGTAGTGGCGGAACGGTCTACTTGTCGAAGAAGAAAAATAGGTGCTGTCGCGGTGCGTGACAAGCAGATACTTTCTACCGGGTATAACGGGGCGCCGGCTGGGATGAAGGATTGCTTGGAGCTGGGTTGTCTAAGAGATGAGAACAATATTCCCTCGGGGAAAATGCACGAAGTTTGTCGGGCAATTCACGCGGAACAAAATGCGATTATACAAGGATGTTTGCATGGTATCTCTTTGGAAGGTGCAACACTTTATTGCACACACACTCCTTGTGTTCTTTGTGCAAAAATGCTCATCAATGCGAAAATAAAGCGCTGCGTAAGCTTTAGGGAATACTCTGAAGATACTTTTATTAAACTTTTCAAAGAGACTGGAACAGAGTTTGATGTTTTAAAAAAACCAGGCTCAAAAATAAATTTTTTGGATTAAAAATGGCGAAAAAAGTTATTGGCCTTGTCGGGGAGACAGGCTCGGGAAAAGATACATTTTGTAATATTGCAAAAAAACAATTTTCCTCTGTTTTGCTCCCGCGATTTTCAGAGCCCCTATCAGAAGCATTGGGGCTTTTTTTTGATGAAATAAAAAAAGAAGATCAACAGTGGCTGGCAAGCGCTTTAAGGGACCGATTTGGAGAGGATATTTTAATGAAAAGTATTGCCAAAAAAATAGAGAAAGCGGATGAAGAAATAATCATTCTTAATGGAATAAGAGTTAAAGAAGAATTTGATTTTATTAAGAGTTTGGGAGGGGTTATTGTTTACATTGCCCTTGATCCCCGAGCAAGGTGGGAGAGGGTGAGAGAAAGGAAAGAAAAAAAAGATGATAATGTTTCTTATGAGGAATTTGTAAAAATCGACAAAGGGAGACCCGAGACTCAAATTAAAAATTTAGGGGAAGAGGCTGACATTACGATAAAAAATGACAAAAGCATAGAAGATTTGGAAAAAAAAGCAATACAACTAATTGAAAACGTCAATGAGTAAAAAAAACAACATAAGGAGAGGTAGGTTTATTGTCTTTGAGGGTCTCGACGGATCTGGCCAATCCACTCAGGCGGAAAGGCTCACGGAACGTCTAAATAAAAATAAAGTAAAAGCACATCTCACGAAAGAACCAACGAACAATTTAATAGGAGGACTTATCAGGGGGCAGCTTCAGGGTGATTGGAAGAGTACTCCAGAATGTTTGCAACTTCTCTTTGCAGCCGACAGAGCTCATCATTTGCAAAGAGAAATTATCCCTTATTTGGAAAAAGGAATATCTGTTGTATGTGATAGATACTTCTTTTCCACCATTGCTTTTGGGTCACTAGAGATAGACGATTGGCAGTGGCTTAAAGAAATAAACAAAAGGTTTCTTCTCCCGGACATTGTTTTTTATCTTAAAACGTCTCCTAAAACGTGCATTAAAAGAATTAGTGATAGCAGATTTAGTTTTGAGCTTTTTGAAAAAGAAAAAAAACTAGAAACAATCAAGAAAAGTTATGATAGGCTTGCCAAAGAGTATGGCTCTTTTGAAATTGTAGATGGTGAGAAAGGGATTGATGAGGTAGAGGAAGAAATTAATAATAAGGTCAAAAAAAAGTTAAACTTAATTTAAAAGAATATGTCTGAGCTCAAAAGGAGAATTTACGCCCTTCCCGCCGAGCTTATGCCGGAAGTGAAGGCGGTAACTTTTGCGAAATGCTCAAGAAGCCCTGAGTCATTTGACGAAATAGCGAAGGAACTCACGGAAGAAAACTCGGCGGATTTTCATGAAAAATGGATTGTCGGCTACGGGCATTCGTCCGTCGCGGAGCACGCGGTTCTTTCTTTGGCCATGGAAAATGTTTCGATTCTCGCCACGAAAGTCATAGAAGATACGCGGTTGGCTTCTTTTACGGAAAAATCGACGAGGTATCAGATTTTTAACAGAGACAAGGTGTACAAGCCTGGTAATGTTTTAAACTCTTCTATGGGTAAGGTATATCAAGATGCGACTGACCTATTAATGGATGTCTATGAAGAACTCTCCGAACCGATGAGGAAATTTGTTGAAAAAAAATATCCCAGAGAGAAAGATCAAAGCGAGAAATTGTATAACATGATTTCTAAAGCGAGAGCATGTGATAATATCAGGTATCTTCTCCCAACGGCAATTACAACAAATCTCGGAATGACCATTAATGCCAGGGGACTAGAGCACCTGATTAAAAAATTACTTTCTCATGATCTTGAGGAGATGAGAGCTATTGGAGAAGAGATTAAAGAAAAAGGGGTTACCGAGGTTCCAACTCTAATCCGCTACGCTCAAGAAAATGAATATTTTAAAGAGACAAGAAAAGCACTAAGGAAAACTGGAGAAGAATATGCAATCAATGAGGCGGGAGACAATACTGCCGTAAAAATTATCGACTACGACAAGAACGCTGAAGATAAAATAATTACATCACTTTTATATCCTCACGGGCAACTTTCGTATTCTGAAATTATGGAGAAAGTTATGGGAATGAGCGAAAAAGAGAAAGAAAATGTTCTGGAAGAGTCTCTAAAGAGAAGAGGTAAGTTCGATGCTCCCTTAAGGGAATTTGAGCACATATATTATACTTTCGAGATTTTAGTTGATTATGGAGCGTTTCGAGATATTCAGCGCCACAGAATGTGCACTCAGACCAATCAAAACGTTACTACGGTTCATGGATACGATATGCCTCCGGAGATAAAAGAAGCCGGTCTTGATGGTAAATTCAGGAAGGCGGTGGAGGAAGCGGCGGCGGCGTTTGAGGAAATATATAAAGAGTTTCCTCAAGAAGCGCAATATGTGGTTCCTCTTTGTTTCAGAAAAAGGGTTTTAATAACGTGGAACTTGAGGGAGCTTTTTCATTTCATCTCTCTAAGAAGCGGAAAGAAAGGGCATGCATCCTATAGAAGAATTGCTCAAGAGTGCTGGAGGCAACTGGAAAAAATCCATCCTTTGTTTGCAAAATATATCAATGTTGATATGGACGATATGGATGCGTCCTGGGCTGCGACTCTTGAAAATAAGGAATACTACTACAATCCTTTTGCCAACCGTAAAAAAGGCAAAAATTGAACTCACTTTCTCCTTATGCTACTCTGTTGTTAGAGTAGGAATTATTAACTAATTTTAAAACCAATATGAGCATTGCTAAAACAATAGATCATACGAACATCAATAATGATGCCACTGAAGAAGATATTAAAAAACTTTGTGACGAGGCGAAAGAATACGGATTTCACGGGGTGTGTGTTAATCCCGAGTGGGTTAATTTTTGTGCAAAAGAACTTGAAGGAAGCGAAGTAAAAGTAGTGGTTCTTATTGACCCTCCAATGGGACTTAGCTTTCACGAAGAAAGAATAAAAATGTGTGAGAGGGCAAAAGAGGATGGAGCACAGGAACTGGATATTGTAATGAATATTGTTGACTTAAAATATGATCGTTATGAAAAGATACTTGAAGATTTAAAGCCGGTGTGCTCTCTTCTGGATACAAAAGTAATTATTGGTTCCGGCTATCTCACGGATAATGAAATAAAAAAAGCGTCGGAGCTTACCAAAGAAGCGGGGGCTATTTGTGTTAAAACGGCCACTTTCAAAGACCCCCTTGAGGAAAGGGAAGTGGAGGAGAAGGGTTGTCATTTGAAGATTATGAAAGAAGCTGCTCCGGGACTTTTGGTCAAAGCTTCGGGCAACATCAGAAACTACACTCAGGCGAAGTACATGATAGATTCTGGAGCTGATATAATAGGAACAAGTTCCGGTGTGCAAATAGTAAAAGATGAGAACCCAAGCAGTTAGTAAAAAGCGGAGAAATATAAAGGTAATTTTGATTTTTGATTATTGAACAAGATTTATGTATAACCCTGTTATTGGATTGGAAATCCATACGCAACTGAAAACGGAAGCGAAGATGTTTTGTCCTTGTGTGAATAACCCGGAAGTAAAAGAACCGAATATCTATGTTTGCCCAATATGTTTGGGTCACCCGGGAACACTTCCGGTAATAAACAAAAAGGCGGTCTCAAAGGTTCTTGAAGCGGGAAAAGCGTTGAATTGCGAACTGAGAGAAGTTTCTCGATTTGACAGGAAGAGCTATTTTTATCCGGATCTTCCAAAAGGATACCAGATATCACAAGACAGAAGGCCACTTTGCTTTGGTGGGTATTTAAAGATTGACGGAAAAAGAATCCGTATCAATCGAATTCACCTGGAAGAAGACACAGGAAGACTTGTTCATGACGATAAAAAAGGACACTCTTTGGTTGACTTCAATAGAGCAGGAGTTCCTTTGATGGAACTGGTTACCGAGGCCGATATACGCTCCGCCGACGAGGCTCGCAAATTTGCCGAAGAGCTTCGTCTTATATTTCGCTATCTTGATATCTCTGATGCTAATATGGATTACGGGCAAATGAGAATAGAAGTCAATATTTCTGTTTCACATATGGAAGGAAGAAAGGGGACAAAGGTGGAAGTTAAAAACCTTAACTCGTTCCGTGCGGTTTCTCTTGCCACGGAGTATGAAGTAAAGAGACAAAAAGACTTACTTGAAAAAGGGGAGAGGATTATTCAGGAAACCAGAGGATGGAATGACAAACAGGAAAAAACTTTCAGCCAGAGAGAAAAAGAAGAAGCGCATGATTATCGTTATCTTCCGGAACCCGATCTCCCCCCGCTTCATCTAAACGAAGAGCCCTTCAAAAAAAATGAATTAAAGATTAGAACGGAATTACCACAGGAAAAAAGAAAGCGCTTTGAGGAGTATTATGATATCAAGGGGTCAAAAGAAATGGAGGTTTTTATTAACAATAAAGTTTTGGCGGATTATTTTGAAGAAATTGTTCAAGAGGCGGTTAGGAAAAGAAAAAAAGAAGAGTGGCGTGATAAGCTAGGGACTGAAGAAGAAAAAGAAATTATCCAGATTACAAAAAACTATCTTTTGTCCGATCTTCTCGGGATGCTTGAAGGGCGCTCAATAAAGGAAAGTATTATTGAAAAAGAGGATTTTGCGGATTTTGTGATACTTATATACAAAAAAGAGATTTCAAGTAAAATAGCCAAGATTGTTCTTAGAGAAATGTTCTCTTCCGGGGGAAGTCCTATGAAAATCATAGAAGAAAAGGAACTTTCTCAGATAGACGACCACAGTGAGGTGGAAAAAATTGTTGAGGAGGTTGTAAAAGAAAATGAGAAAGCGGCAGAAGACTACCGCGGTGGGAAAGAGGAAGCTCTTAAATTTTTAGTGGGGCAAATAATGGCAAAAACAAAAGGAAGAGCAAATCCCGAAGAGGTGAATGAAATTCTTAAAAATCACCTTCAATAAAAAAATGGGAAAGGTGTAAAAAAATGCCAAAGGTGTCACCTTTGGCATTTTTATTTGCGGAAGCTTTACTTTCGGAGGCTAAGCCTCCGAAAGTATTCTTTAGGGGGAGTTTAAGAAGTTTTGTGTGAGTTTTTCGGCCTCCTTACAAGTTTCTATCCAGTTTATTCTTCTGTCTTTTTTCCACCATTGCATCTGGTTTTTGCTAAGCCTCCGCGTATCCTTAATAATATTTTCGTACATATCGTTGTAATCTATTTTGTTTTGTAAATATTGAGCAACCCACTTGTACTCTAATCCAAATTCTTCCAATCTTTTCCAAGAGACTCCTGACTCTCTTAAGCCTTTTACTTCTTCAATCATCCCTTGATTTAACCGCTTTTTTAAGCGTTTCTCTATTTTGTTATCAAGTCTTTCTCGGTCTATTTTTATACCCAAAAATAGTGGTTGGTAAGGGGAGTCTTTTTTAATATTTGGAACGGGTTCTTTTGATTTCTCAACAATTTCAATTGCCCTTACAAGGCGCCTTCTGTTTTTTTTATCGATATTTTTCGCTCTTTCCGGGTCAAGTTTTTTTAATTTTGCGTATAAATTTTCCGTTGTTTCTTTCTCCAACCTTTTTCTCATTTTCCAGTCGGGAGGGACTTCGGGAATAGTAATTCCGTCAATGAGAGCTTCTATGTAAAAAGCGGTGCCTCCACAAACGACGGGTATTTTCCCTTTTTTTAATATTTTTTTTACCTTTTCCTCGGAGAGTTTTTTATAACGGACAACGGTAAATTTTCTTTTCGGGTTGGCAACATCAAGAAGATGATGGGGGACTCCTTTCATCTCCTCTTGTGTTATTTTACCCGAACCGATATCCATTCCCCCATAAACCTGCCTTGAATCAGCGGAAACTACCTCTCCACCAAGCCTTAGAGAAAGCTTTACCGCTAGGTCGCTTTTCCCCGAGGCGGTAGGCCCGAGGATAACAATTATTTTCGGTTTATTTTTCCTCGTAGACCCCATGAAGAGCCGTGTGTTATTTTTATATTTTTAAAATCTCCTATAAGATCTTTTTTTCCTTCAAAAAGCACATTTTTATATCCTTCTGTTTTTCCAACTAACAGACCATTTTTCTTCTCTCTTAGGATTAATACGCGTAATGTTTTCCCGACAAGGGACTTATTTTTTTGTAGAACACTTTCTTTCAGGATCTCTTCTATTATCTTCTCTCTTCTCTTTTTTTCTTCGCTCTCTATAGTTTCTTCCATTTTGTACGCTGTGGTTTGTGGTCGGGAGGAGTAACGGGCTATATAGGCCATATCAAAGCCTATCTCTCTAAAAAGTTTTACAGTATTGCTGAAATGTTTCTCCGTTTCTCCGGGGAAGCCGACAATCACATCGGTCGATATTGAAATCTCCGGTATTTCTTTTCTTACTTCTTCAACAATCTCTCTGTATTCTTTTGTTGTGTACGGGCGGTTCATTTTTTCCAGGACTTTATCATCCCCAGATTGCATGGGTAGATGAAGATATTTGGCAACCTTTTTGTAATTTTTAATGGCGGAGATAATATCGCTTGAGAGATCTTTCGGGTGAGACGTGGTAAAGCGTATCCAAAAGTCTCCTCTTATGTTGTTAATTTCTTTCAGAAGAGAAGGGAAATTTATTCCCCCACTGTATGAGTTAACATTTTGGCCGAGAAGCCATATCTCTTTGTGTCCCAATTTTACCGCAGCCCTTGCCTCTTCTATTATTTCTTTTGAAGGTCTTGATTTTTCTTTTCCTTTCACGTAAGGAACCACACAATATGAACAAAAATTATCACAGCCGGTGGTAATGGAGAGATAGGCTGTTATGCCGCTCCGTTTTGGGGGAATTTCGAAAAATGCTCTTTCTTCTTTTTCTTTGAAGTGGGGCAGATTCCAGGATGACGGATCTTGCGGGGGCCAGTAGTAGTCGATAAACGAACCCATTCTCTCTTTGTCCTTATCCAAGACACAGCCGGTAAGAATTACCGTTCTATTGGAAGATTTTTTTATGCTCTTAATTTTTGTTTCTATTCTGTCAATTGCCGACTGTCTTATGCTACATGAGTTTATTATAATAATTTCAGCATCTTCCTCAGAGGACTCTGTAAAGCCCTTTTCGTCAAAAAAACTAGCGATTCTCTCGCTGTCATTCTGATTCATTTGACATCCGTATGTAATGATATGGTATTTCATGGCTAATATATGCTTTCTTTTTTTCTTTTTAATTCTAAAACTAAATTTTTGCGGACTGACGCAAGAATTGTACAAGGAGAGCTCAAAAAAGCAAGGGCATTACTAAACTTTTTGTTTTCCTCGGTTCTGTTATAAATTATTCTGCTAATTTTTGTTAGCGGAAAGGATAAAATATCCGCTATTAATATTGGAAAATTTTCCCTTATTTCGATGATATAAAGTTCTCTCATATTTTCATTTATTCTTACCGCCAAAAAGGAGACAAGGGAGAAAAGAGCAACAAAGGCCAGGGAAGCGGAAAAGGATAAGCCGATAAAATTGTTGATTACCCAAAAAAGAAAAGAAACAACTACAAGAAAAAAAGTAGCATAAAAGAAGTTTACAAGAAAGTGGGCAATTGCTCTTCTTTTTACCAGTGGTTTAATAAGATAAGGAGATTCTTTTTCCTTCTTATACAACAATTTAATTATTTCCAACACTGTTCTTTTTTCGTTCTTTCTCGGGGGAGGGGGAGCAGCGAAAACAAGAAGGGCGGTTAGAGTGGCCGGGAAAAGGGCGAGAAAAATATTGAAAGGGAAAGCAGGGTTTATCAGAGGGGTGAGAAAAAAACCGGTAAGGATAACAAATATTGTGTAAACGGCTATTCGACGATATTGTTTTACCAAAAATCTGTCGACTCTTTCTTTATAAAATTCACGAATAACCTTTTCCGTTTTTTCTATATCAAAAATTATTTTAACGTCGCTTTTCTTTTTTATTAGAATGTCATTAATAACAAAATAGGCGGTTTTACGGGTGCTTAAAAAAGAACAGAGTTTTTTGAAAGGAGGAGAGTTTAGGCCATTAATGTTTTTCTTCTCCTTGTTTATTTTTTTAGTTAGGTAATAAAAGATAAAAGTATCGTCCAATTCAAAAATAGTTCTCAAGATTGCGGCGTAAAGAAGAATGTTTTTTTCCTCCTCGGTGGCGTCTCCTTCAATTTTTATTCTTCTTTTGAGAGAATTAAAAGCGTAAGAGATTAAAATTTCCCTTTTTCCTAGAGGGGACAAAATATTTTCTATTTCACAGGCGGTTATTAGGGTATTGTATCTGTTTGGCGGTGATTCTCGTTTATCCAATATCTTTTGCACCTCATCAATGGCTGATTTCTTTATTGTTTTGTTTTCGAGTATCCCGGAGGTAATAAGTTCTTTTATAATAGCCCTAGCAGAGTCTTTCGCGGCCTTTTTCCTTAGAAGTTTCTCAATGGCGGTTCTTCTCAAAAAATGGTTATTTTGCCAGTTGTTTTTCTTTATGACTTCTCGGAAGAAGGAGGTTTTTAAAAGAGAAATCTTCTCAACCTCAACAGAGCCTTCTTTTTTTTCCGAAAGAAGATCTTTTTCAAAACGGGTAAGTTCCTTGATTAGTTTTTGGGTTAAAGGTGATGGCTCGCTCATTTTTTCGATTGATATATTTTTCGTTATTATACCATAAAAAAAGAATATTTTTGTATGGCTTGTTTTGCGGGTTATTTTATCTCTTCCACTTGTTCACAGATGATTTTTGGAGCTTCGTCGCGATGGCTTATTTTTCCGGAGATAAAAAGAGATTTCCCCTCCTCAAAATGAGAGCCGTTCTTTTTTAGAGCTCGAGGAAATACAATTACTTCGATATTGTCCGTCAAATCTTCTACCCGGACAAAATACATCGGTTCTCCGGATTTGGTTATTATTTTTTTTACACTCGAAACAATAACTCCCACTCGTATTCGCGTGTCGGATATTTGTTTTTTTGCTTTTTCAATAGGAATGCTGCCGTTCTTTGTTTCCTCTTGTAGATATTGAAGAGGGTGCCCGGTAATAAAAAGACCCAGTAGCTTTTTTTCCCACTCCAGCTTTTCCTTTTCACTGAGAGGGCGAGCTTCTTCAAGCAGGAGGTCTTGTTTCATTATATCTGCTCCGAAAAGACCGGCTTGTCCGTTATTCTTGTTCTTTTTCCTTTCTCTACTATATTCCAGTATTTTTTCTATATTGTAAAGAAGCTCTCCTCTTTCCTTGAATTTATCAAATGCTCCGGACAAGATAAGGCTTTCAATTGATTTTTTGTTTAGGCTTTGAGAATCAACTCTGGTAAGAAAATCATCAAGTGAGATAAAAGGACCGTTTTCTTTTCTTTCGTTTACGATATCTTCAACAATTTTTAGGCCTACATTTTTTATTGCAGAGAGGCCGAATCTAATCTGGGGTTTTTCCGGAACGACACTGAAGCCCATAAAGCTTTCATTAATGTCGGGGGGAAGAACCTCAAGGTTCATCTTCTTACAATCATTAATCAGGAAGCCAATTCTTTCTATGTCATTTTGGTCGGCGGTAAGAAGTGAAGCCATGAATTCTTTAGGATAGTGTGCTTTTAAATATGCGGTTTGATAAGCAATCTGTGCATAGGCTGCCGCATGGCTTTTGTTGAAGGAGTATTGTGCGAAAGGTTCTATCCAACTCCAAAGCTTTTCGCCGATTTCCCTGTCAATGTTATTTGTCTCAATGCCGGATATAAATTTTTCCTTCTGTCCCTTCAGAAGCTTTTCTATCTTTTTCCCAATAGCCTTTCTTAAGGTATCTGCTTCTTCCAATGTAAAGCCGGCCAAATCTCCGGCGATTTTCATCACCTGTTCCTGGTAGACGCAAACCCCATAAGTAGGCTTTAATATGGGCTCTAAGAGGGGATGCATGTAGGTTATTTCTTGTTTTCCGTGCTTTCTTTTTATGTAGTCCGGGATAAATTTCATCGGACCGGGCCTGTAAAGAGAAACCATAGCGATAACCTCCTCGATGTCCGTCGGACTTAGTTGTTTTAGATATCTTTGCATACCCCCACTTTCAAGCTGAAATACTCCGACAGTTCTTCCTTCTTGAAGGAGCTTAAATGTTTTTTCATCGTTAAGGGGGATGGTTTCAATATCAATATTTTTTCCGTGAACTTTATATATTCTCTTTAATGTGTCTTCGATGATGGTTAAGTTTTTCAGCCCCAAAAGGTCCATCTTTAGAAGCCCTAAATCTTCAATATAATTCATTGCGTACTGGGTTACTGTTCCGGTTTCACTCTGTGTGGGGTGTTGAAGGGGAACGATAGTTGAGAGGGGCTTGTCGGAAATAACCACTCCACAGGCGTGCGTTGAAGCATGTCTTACCACTCCCTCCAGTTTTTCCGCATGAATAATGAGGCGCCTCGCGTCTTTGTCAACATCGTAAAGTTGTCTAAATTCGGCAACATTTTCTCTTGTTTCTTTTAAATTCATTCCGAAGGGGATCATTTTTGCGACTTTGTCACAATAGTTATAAGAGTAGCCAAGAGCTCTTCCCACATCTCTTATTGCCGCACGTGCCGCCATGGTTCCGAAAGTGATTATTTGAGCAACCTTGTCCTTTCCATAGCGATCTGCAATATAGGCGATTACCTCGTCTCTCCTTCTGTCCGCGAAGTCCAAATCGATATCGGGGAGGGATACTTTTGCTCTTCCGGGGTTAAGAAATCTTTCAAAAATTAGACCGTAATGAAGGGGATCGATATTAGTAATACCCAGCAGATAAGCTATAATCGACCCGCCGGCGCTGCCTCTTCCCGGGCCAACAACGATTTTGTTTTCTTTGGCCCAGTTTACGAAATCTTGGACGATAAGAAAGTAAGAGGAAAGTTTTGCATCAGTAATTACTTTCATCTCTCTTTCCAATCTTTCTTTCACTTTGTCTTTTGATTCTTGCGGATACCTTTTTTCAATTCCCGCCTCACAAAGTCTTTTTAGCTCTTCATCCGCCGTTAATCCTTCTTTAAGAGGAAAGCGGGGGAGTATTATTTCTCCCAAGGAAATTTCCGAGTTGCACATTGTTTTAATCTTTTCAGTGTTTTCAATTGCTTCAGGAGTATCTTTAAAGATTTCTTTCATTTCTTCCGGAGGCCGCATTGAAAAATCATCGTCGGTCATTGTAAGGCGGTTGGGGTTATTAACATCTGTCCCGGTACCTATAGCCATTAAAATATCTTGAGTTTCGCTGTCTTCTTTTTTTAGATAATGGGAATCACAAGTGGCGACAAGAGGAATAGATGTCTCTTTTGATATTTTTATAAGTTCTTGATTGACGAGTTGTTGGTCCTTGATATTCGGATGGTGTTGAATTTCCAAGTAAAAACTGTCTTTCTCGAAAAGATCCTTATAATAGAGGGCTAGCTTTTTAGCTTCCTCTTTTTTGTTAGCGATTATGAGTCTTGGAATCTTTCCTTGAATACAGGCGGTAAGAGCAATAAGACCCTCTGTATGTTCTTTTAGCGTTTCCTCATCAATTCGCGGCTTGTAATAAAAACCGTCAAGTTGAGACTTAGTCACCAACTGGACCAAGTTCTGATAACCTTTTTTATTTTTGGCGAGGAGAACCAGATGGTAAGACTTGTTGTCGACATTCGGCTGTTTATCGGTCATCTTGTTTAGTGCCATATAAACTTCCGCCCCTATAATTGGTTTTATTCCGGCGTCTTTC
This sequence comes from Candidatus Nealsoniibacteriota bacterium, assembly GCA_003559635.1. GTDB lineage: Bacteria > Patescibacteriota > Minisyncoccia > Minisyncoccales > PWPS01 > PWHW01. Next base: position 41,866 of record PWKU01000027.1, read on the forward strand.
GCTTTTTTGTAAAACTCAATGGCACCGTAAAGTGCACCGTGGTCGGTAATTGCAACGGAATCCATTCCGTTTTTCTTTATATGGTCGAGAAGTTCATCCATCTTTGGCAAGCCGTCCAGCAAGCTATATTCGGTATGAACGTGTAAGTGTGTAAAAGGCATGTTTTGCTGTTTCCTAATTTAAAATTTCTAATTTTGAAGCCTTTTTAAACAGTAAACTTTAGATGTCTAACATTATGTAAGACAGAACATTTAGTTTTATTAATAACCGCCACGGTTATATTGTCTAATAAGGTAAAAGCTTTAATATGCTATAATCTTATATTATTCTAGAAGATATGGCAAAAAAGATAAAATTAAGATTAATTGGTTTAGACGAAGTTGGCAGAGGTCCTCTTGCCGGACCGGTTGTTGCCGTAGCACTGAAAGTAACAAATTATAAGAAAATCCAAAATTCAAAATTCAGAATAAAGAATTACTCTTCTCTTGACTCAAAAAAACTTTCTCCGAGAAAAAGAGAAGAGATTTACGAAATTATAACAAAATCTCCTTTTGTGGAATACGGAGTCGGTGTGGTTTCGGAAAAAATAATTGACAAAGTGAACATACTGGAAGCTACAAAGCTTGCCATGAAAAAGGCGACGGAAAGAATAGACTGCACTAACGCGCGCCTGATTATTGACGGGAATTTTACCATAGATAGCCAGTGCGTCCAAAAAGCGGTAAAAAGAGCCGATGAAACAGTTTTGGAGTGTTCACTGGCCTCTATTATCGCCAAAGTGGAGAGAGATGGGATGATGGTGGATTATCACAAAAAATATCCGTATTATGAGTTTGATAAACATAAAGGATACGGTACAAAAAAGCACCGCGAAATGATAAAAAAATATGGGTGTTGTCCCATTCACCGTAAATCATTCAAACTTCTTTAAAGAATCTTTTTAGTTAGGAAACAATAGCCCTTGACAAAAAACAGCCCAAAAAACCCACTTTCCCCCTTAAAAACAAAGCATTGCAGGGTCAGACCCTGCAACGCCATTTTGTGATGCAGGGGTTTGGTTTTCGGCTATGTGTGGAAAAATGTTTTTTGACTTTTTCTGAGTCTTTGTTATAATCTGCATCAGTGGAGAAAAGGCCCTTCAAAGAGGGGGTTTTTAATTGCATCAACTATGGAAAACAATACAATAAATATTATTAAAAAAAAGGAAGGAGAAGCTGAGGCTTCTGTTTTCAAAATCAAAGAGGAACTGGATAAAGAAAAAGCTCTGAAAATCAAGGAGCTCGAAGAGGAAGAGAACAAAGTGGATGAAGACTACAAAAAAAGAAGAGGCGAGCTTAAAAAAGAACTTCAGAAGGATTTTGACGAAATAGGGGAGAGGCTTCAAAAAAAGCACAACGAAAAAGAAGAAAATATTAAAAAGGGGGCAAAGGCGAATCTGGAAAATTTTAAAAAGGAAGTTTTGAAAAGAACATGAACCTGCCGGTTAGAAAAATAGAGTTAATTATCCCAAAAGAAAATACCCTGAACATTCTCGACAAGCTGCAGGCTGAAGAGTGTTTAGAGGTCATATCGGAAAGTAGTGTGGAAGATTTTGAGATAGTGCCGAAAGAGGACTATAAATTACGTCTTAGCGAGGCAAATTTTGCGCTTACTTTTCTTGAGAATTTTAGATCTCAAGAAAATTTTATAAAAAACTTAATTTTTAGTTTTGTTCCAACAAAAGAAACATTGAAGGAAGAAGAGATGGTGGAAATTGCGCAGTCAGCGAAGATTAAAGAAGTCGTTTCGAGCTGTGCTTCTATTGAAGAGGTTATAAACAAATTGCAATTAAAGAAGGAAAATCTCTTGGAAGAAAGGGATGTGTTAGAAAAGTTTTCCAATACATCCGTTTTTTTTAGGAGCGATTTACAAAACGTGGAATATTTTGCCGGAACGGTTGAAAAAAAAGATAAAGAATCCTTTATTTGTGAAATATCAAAGAAAGAGGAACTTTACATTGAAGAAGGAAAGGAAGACACCTTCTTTTTTAATTTTGTATTATATTATCCGAAAAAGGATAGTGATTATTATCTGAGCGTCTTAAAAAAGTATAGCGCAAAAAAAGAAAGTGTTTTTTGGGAAGAACAGCCCTTAAAGGCGTTGGAAAGAAGAGAAAAAGAACTTGGGGATGTTGATATTGAATTGGATATTCAAAGTAAGGAAGCTCAAAAACTACTTTTTTTCATTCCAAAATTGCAAGCGCTTTCTGACTGGTTTTCTTTTGAGATAGAAAAGAAAGAGTTTTTGAAAAAAATAAGAGAGACGAAAAGGTATATTGTAATTAAAGCGTGGGCCGTAAAAGAGACCGTTGTAAAAATAAAAGAGTTGGTCGGAAAAGAAACACCATACTTTCTAATTAAAGAACTTCCCACAGAAGAGGGTGATAATCCACCGGTGGTTCTTAGAAACAAAGGGGCTTTTGAAAGCTTTGGGATTGTTACGGGAGTTTACGGTTTACCCAAAAAGGATGAGATTGATCCAACTCCTTACCTTGCGCCTTTCTTTATTTTCTATTTTGCCTTAGCTCTTTCCGATTCTGGGTATGGTTTTCTTTTAGTAGCTCTCGCATTTTTGGCAAAGAAAATATTCAAAAAGGCGAATGCCGACAGGTTTTTTAATCTTTTTATTTTCTGCGGAATATTGACAACAGTGCTTGGATTCTTTGTGGGAACTATTTTTGGCAGGGTGTTTGAGTTTCTGAAAATCGCCGACCCGTTGGCCAATCCCATTGAGGCGCTTCTTTTTGTTTTAGCTTTGGGAGTGATTCAGATATTTGCAGGTTTGATTATTGGAGCGGTTTGGCTTATCAGGAGAGGAGAAGTTAAGGAGGCAATTTCCGGAAACGGAGCGTCTATCGCTTTCTTTATAGGAGTAATTTTGTTTCTTATAACCGACAATACAAACTTTATTATATCAGGGGTGGCTTTGATGGTTGCTTTGGCCTTTATTTATTCAACAGGAGAAGGAATTTTCCAAAAAGTCGGAAAAGCTTTGGGTTCGCTTTACGGAATAATAGGTTATGTAGGAGATATTCTTTCTTATTCAAGGATATTGGCGCTAGGGCTTGCGACGGGAATTATCGCTATGGTTATTAACATGATTGCTTTGATTTTTATGGAGATGATACCAATTCCCGGGGTTGATTTAATGGTTGCAGGAATTATTCTTGTCGTGGGCCATATCGGTAATTTGTTGATTAACGCGCTGGGAGCGTTTATTCATTCTGCGAGGTTGCAGTTTGTAGAATTTTTTTCAAGGTTCATGGAAGGAGGCGGCAGGTATTTTCAGCCACTTGGAAAAAATGGTCGTTATATAAAAATTATTAATTAATAAGTAAAAAATATGGAATTAGGTATTACACTCGCAATTTTAGGGGCAGCTTTGGCTGTAGCCCTACCGGGAATCGGTTCGGCAATGGGTTTGAGTTATGTAGGGCGTTCCGCTGCAGGACTTATTTCTGAAGAACCGGAGAAGTTTGGTAAAGCGCTTATTTTACAAGTTCTTCCAGGAACGCAGGGTATTTACGGTTTTTTGGCAGCGGTTTTAGTTCTTCAGCAAATTGGTATTTTTGAAGGAGAAGTTGTTGCACTGACGTTTGAAACGGGACTTGGAATTTTGTTTGCCTGTCTTCCGATCGCTCTTGCCGGTCTCGCATCGGGGGCGCTTCAAGGAAAAGTGAGTACTGCGGGAATTTCAACCTTAGCAAAAAAACCTGAAGAGGTTGGTAAGGCGATTATTCTTTCCGCCATGGTAGAAACTTACGCCGTTATCTCTCTCTTGGCGACAATCTTGATATTAAACGGAATTTCGGTATAAAAATGAGCTTAGAAAAACTTCTTAAAAAAATAGAAAAAGACGCAGAAGAAGAGATAGAATCTCTAAAGAAGGAGCATGCCCTTGAGATTGAAAAAATTGAGAAGGAGGGTAGGAAAAGAATACAGGATGTAAAGAAAGAAAAAGAAGAAAAAATTGAGAAAGAAAAAGAAAGATCTTTAGAGGACTACGAAAAGGAGAAAGAGTTTCTTTTGAATATGGATCTTCTAAAGACAAAAAAAGATCTGCTGGAAGAGGCGGTTAATGCCTGTAAAGAGGATATTGGAAAATTTTCACTAGCCGAGAAGAAGAAACTCTTGAAAAAGAAGGTGGAAAGTATAAAGGATTTCCTGGGAGAAAAGTCTCTTGTCTTTGTCGCACAGGGGAAAAAGAAAGATTATGCCGATATCTTTGAGGGAGTGCCGGGTAAAAACATTGTTGAAAGGAAGGGTGTTGCCGATGACGAGTTGGTGGTTGAGGGCAAAGATTTCATTTTTAAAGCAAGTCTTTGTGAAATGGTCGATGAAGTGGTTAAAGACGAAGAAGGTTCTCTTGCCAAAGTTTTGTTTAAGCAGTAAAAAATGAGATATCTTTTTTTCATATCTTGGTTTAGAGCAAGAGAAAAGCAGCTGGTTGACCAAGTTGATCTAGACAGAATGATAGGGGCGTCAAGTATGGACGAAGCTTTTAAAGTTTTTAATGATACGGATTATGCTCTCTATCTTGCGGGAAAGACTTATCTTGATATTGAAAAGATAATTGAAGAAGAAAGGGACGACTTTAAAAAAACGCTTGAAAAGATGGGAATGGAAAAAGAGGTTGTGTCTTTCTTATTTCTAAAAGACGATCTTTGTAAGGTCTCAAGGAAAGCAAAAGAAAAAATCTTTAAAATGCAAGGAGGCGGTGGTTTTCAAGGGAAAGATATCGAAGAGGAGGCTCTAAAGGAGATAGAGGAAAGAAAGCCGAAAAAACCGGAAGAAATTGACAGCATTACTACAGATATCTATTTCGAAAAATCAATAAAATTCCTGGAAAGTTCCGGAGAGAGGGAAACAGGCAGGTTTTTCGGCGAATACTACGAAAAGATTAAAGAATCAGCCGAAGATCTTAAAAGAAGAGATATGATTTTATCAGAAATGGAGAAGAGTATTGTCGAGGAAAGTCGTGAGAAAATAGAGGGTATGGTTCCAATACTTTCTTTTTTTATTAAAAAAAGAAGGGTGGAACAGTTTATTAGGGCTGTTTTTTCCGCAAAAAAAATGGGACTGGCCTCTGATAAAATATACAATCTAATTGAACAAAGGAGAGTTTTATGAAAGAAACAAGAATTGCGTTTGTCGGTCCTTTTGAATATGTAAAAACAATGCGCTTTCTCGGGTTTGAGTGTTTCGGAGTTTCCGACATTAAAGAAGCCGAGGAGAAAATAAAAGTACTGGAGAGTGAAAATTACTCCCTTATTTTCGTCTCACAAGATGTTTGTCCCGAGGATATTGGACTCGACAGTGTAGTCACTCTTCCGGGCATTGCTAAGGCTTCCGACAAGGATTATCTTAAAAAGGAGACCGCAAAGGCTTTGGGTGGAGAGATGGAATTATCTTAAACTTTTAAAAATAATCATTATAAAAAGAGTATTATGGTGCAAAAAAAAGGTGAAATAATCAAGGTATCCGGACCACTTGTTGTTGCAAAAAACATGGAGGGTTCCAGTATTTACGAGGTTGTTAAAATTTCAGAAAAAGGCCTTTTGGGAGAGATTATTGAAATAAGAGACGGAGTTGCTTCAATTCAGGCTTATGAAGAAACTTCGAACATTGGACCCGGTGAACCGGTGGAAAGAACAGGGTCACAGCTTTCGGTTGAACTTGGCCCTGGCCTAATGAGCGGAATATATGACGGTATCCAAAGGCCCCTTGAAGAACTTTTTAAAGCATCGGGTAATTTTATAACTCGCGGAATTAATGTTCCTGCTCTTGATTTAGAGAAAAAATGGAATTTTGTTCCCAAAGTAAAAGAAAAAGAAAAAGTAAAAGCAGGTGATGTTATCGGAGAAGTGGAAGAGATGTCTATCTTTCACAAGATAATGGTGCCAAATGATATTGAGGAGGGAGAAATTGTCTCTATTAAGAGAGGTGAGTTTACCATTGAAGACGAAGTGGCAAAAATTAGGACGAAACAGGGCAAGGAAAAAAAGATTACTATGACTCAGCGCTGGCCGATTAGACAAAGTCGTCCGGTTGCCAAAAAAATGGTACCCACATCTCTTCTTACTACCGGGCAAAGAGTGATTGATTCCTTTTTTCCAATAACCAAGGGTGGTTCGGGGTGTGTTCCCGGTCCTTTTGGATCCGGTAAGACGGTTGTATTACAGCAGATTGCCAAATGGTCCGATGCAGATATCATTATTTTTATCGGCTGTGGGGAGAGAGGAAACGAGATGACGGATGTTCTAAAGGAATTTCCGGAGCTAAAAGATCCTAAGACAAATAAGCCTCTTCTTGAGAGGACGGTGCTTATTGCCAATACATCAAATATGCCGGTAGCGGCCAGAGAAGCCTCTGTCTACACAGGGATAACTATTGCCGAATATTTCAGAGATATGGGTTATGATGTGGCACTAATGGCCGATTCTACTTCAAGATGGGCGGAAGCGCTACGTGAAATCTCTGCTAGATTGGAAGAGATGCCCGGGGAGGAAGGATATCCTGCATACTTAGGCTCGCGAACGGCCGGCTTTTATGAGAGAGCGGGGTATGTTAAATGCTTGGGGTCAGAGGGAAGAGAAGGGTCTTTAACTATCATCGGTTCTGTTTCTCCTCCGGGAGGTGATCTTTCGGAGCCGGTAACGCAAAATACTCTTAGAACGGTTAAAGTTTTTTGGAGCCTTGAGGACAGACTCGCTTATGCGAGACATTTTCCGGCAATCAATTGGCTTAATAGTTACTCGCTTTACCTTGATAATCTAAAAGAGTTTTACGAAGAAAAAGGAGAGAGCAGTTTTATGGAAAACAGGGAAGAAGCTATGAGAATTTTAAATGATGAATCAAGACTAGAAGAAATAGTGCGTCTTGTGGGCTTTGAATCACTCTCAAATAAAGATAGATTAATTATGGAAGCGGCTAGAATTATTCGAGAAGACTTTCTTATGCAGAATGCGTTTGATGAGGTGGATACCTATAGCTCTTTCAAGAAGCAAAGCAGTATTTTGTCGATGATTATCGGCTTTTACAACAAAGGTATTGAGTTGTTAAATTCCGGGCAAAACATTAATGATGTTCTAAATCTTCCGGAAAAAAGTGAAATTGCAAAGGCAAAATTTATCCCGGAGGGAGAGATAGAAAAATAGGTAATTAGTCATAAGTATTTGTTAAAATGTTTAAATATAAAAAGATAAAAGAAATTGCCGGATCTTTGGTAGTGGTTGACGGGGTTTCCAACATCAAATACGAAGAGCTGGTGGAAGTTGAATTAGAAGATGGGTCTAGAAGAACAGGAAGGGTTCTTGAGGCCAGTGAGGGTAAAGCTTTGGTGCAGATGTTTGAAGAAACTCGTGGGCTGGATCCTTCTTCTTCCAAAGTTTCTTTCTTGGGAAAGACGATGACCTTTGGAGCATCAGAGGATATAATGGGAAGAATTTTTGACGGCTCCGCAAAGCCGCTGGATGGACACCCTTATCCGATTCCCGACAAAGAACTAGATATTAACGGTAAGCCGATTAATCCATATTGTAGGGAATATCCTGATAACTTTGTTCAGACCGGTATATCGGCAATTGACGGGTTAAACACACTAGTAAGAGGGCAAAAACTACCGATCTTTTCCGCCGCGGGGCTTCCTCATTCCGTTTTGGCTGCGCAGATTGCCCGACAGGCTAAAATAGCGGGAAACTTTAGTATCGTTTTCGGAGCGATGGGAATTACATTTGAGGAATCAAGATTTTTTGTTGAAGAGTTCAAAAAGACAGGAGCCTTGTCTCGGTCGGTTCTTTTTATGAATATAGCGTCTGATCCGGTAATTGAGAGAATTACTCTGCCAAGACTAGCGCTTACTGTAGCGGAATATCTTGCTTATGAGAAAGATTACCATGTTCTGGTGATTCTAACCGATATGACCAACTACTGTGAGGCATTGAGAGAAGTTTCCGCCTCGAGAAAAGAAGTTCCCGGAAGAAGAGGATATCCGGGATACCTTTATACCGACTTGGCGACGCTTTACGAGAGAGCGGGAATAATTAAAGGGAAAAAAGGATCTGTTACTCAAATTCCTATTTTGACAATGCCCGAGGATGATAAAACTCATCCAATACCGGACCTTACAGGGTATATTACCGAGGGGCAGATTATGCTCTCGAGGGGAATTTATCAGCAGGGAATTTACCCCCCGATAGACGTTTTACCGAGTTTGTCGAGACTTAGAGATAAAGGAATTGGGGAAGGCAAGACAAGAGAGGACCATTCAGGGCTTGCCAATCAGCTTTTCGCATCTTATGCTCGCGGGCAGGAGATAAGAGAGCTTACAGTTATTTTAGGGGAGTCGTCACTTTCAGATACCGACAGAGCTTATCTAAGATTTGCAGAAGGGTTTGAAGAAAAGTTTCTTGCTCAAGATATTTATGAGAACAGAGAAATAGAAGAAACTCTTGATATTGGCTGGAGTCTTTTGAGAATTCTCCCCCAAGACGAACTAAAGAGAGTTAAAGACAAAGACATAAAAAAATATTTAGAAACCAAGGAAGAAAATGAAACTCAAAGCTAGCCCTACAAGACAAGAGCTTTTAAAGATTAAAAAACGCCTCAAGACCGCTAGATCCGGCCATAAATTACTTAAGGAAAAGCTGGACGGGTTAATGAGGGAGTTTTTGGGCAGTGTAAGGGGACTAAAAGAGCTTAGAGAGGTCTTGGAAGAAAAAATTCCTCCGATTCTTTTCGACTTTTATATGTCTGGTAACAGGATAGGGGACGAGAAGGCGGAGAGTCTGATTGAACATTTTCCATATGCTGAGAGTGATCTTTCTTTCTATAATGTGATGGGAGTTAGAATTAGGAAAATAGGAATCAGAAATGAAGAGAAAGTCCTAAAAACGGAGCTTTCAGTCAAAGCGACAGACTATGAAATGTATAATTCAAAACAAAAGAGCAATGAGATTTTTGATGATATTTTGAAATACGCGAACCTCACCATTAAGATACGCCTCTTAGCAGAAGAAATAGAGAAAACAAGAAGAAGGGTTAATTCCTTGGAGCACATTTATATTCCCGAAATGGAAAGAATAAAAAAATATATTTCTCAAAAATTAGAAGAAAGAGAAAGATTTGATAGAACGGTTATTTTAAAACTGAAGGATTTAATTCAGTAACTAAAAGATATAAGATCACCACACCGGAGATTTTTTTCAAAAACTAGGAAAGCCGAAAACTTTAAGTTTTGATATTATTTGTAATTTGTAATATTATGCTTGTGATTTATACTTTTCAAAAGAAAGAAAACTTTTTGAAAAACCCTTACGGGCTATTGATTAAATATTGATTTTTTGTTATAGTTTACGGGTATTAGGAGAAACTTTTAATAGAAAATTGACAAAAACATGGCAGTACCAAAGCAAAGAAAGACAAAATCAAGGAGAAACCAACGAAGGATGCACATTCATTTGGACAAGCCGTCACTTGCTTCTTGCCCGCAGTGCAAAGAAAAGAAGCTAATGCACACTGTTTGCAAGGCGTGCGGTTATTACAAAAACAGAGAAGTTGTGGATGTATTAAAAGACAAAAAGTCTGCTTCGGACAAGGAAAAGCAAGAAGAAGAAAAGAAAAAACCTCTTACGGCGGAGTCTTTGTCTAAAAAGGATAAGTAATTTTGAAAATGTCTTCTCGACATCTGGCACGATCAATTGCTCTTCAGTCGCTCTATGAGTGGGATTTTGCGGAGAAAAAGAAGGAGATTGGGGGGATAATTGGAAAGAATATAGAAGAATTTAATGATGATGTCAAAGACAAGGATTTTGTTTATGATTTGGCCCAAGGAGTTGTTTCCAATGCCAAAGAATTAGATAAAATTATTTCCGAGGCGGCTCCCGAGTGGCCTCTTGAAAAAATTACCACTATTGACCGCAACGTTTTAAGAATGGGACTATACGAATTAATTTACGGAAATAAAGAAGAAGTTCCTCCTAAGGTTGCGATTAACGAGTCTATTGAGCTTGCAAAGCAGTTTGGCGGGAGCAGCTCAGGACGCTTTGTAAACGGTGTTTTGGGAACGGTCTACAAAGAAATTGAAAAGGAGATCGGTTAAAAAGTTATATGGAAGAAAAATTTAGAGAATTAGAAAAGAAGATAGGAGTGGAGTTTAAAGACAAGAATTTGCTTATTCAGGCCTTTTGCCACCGCTCTTATTTAAACGAAAACCCCGATTTTAATCTTGGACAAAATGAAAGACTGGAGTTTTTGGGTGATGCGGTTTTAGAGCTGGTTGTCACCGACTATCTTTATTTTAATTACCCCGACAAGTCGGAAGGTGAATTAACATCGTGGCGCGCTTCGCTTGTAAACACGAAGGAGATAGGAGATACCGCGGAAAAGCTAAACTTTGAAGATTTCTTATTACTTTCCAAGGGGGAGGGCAAAGAAAATGGGAGAGCGCGGATCTGTATTTTGGCAAACACATTTGAGGCTTTTATCGGTGCGCTTTATTTGGATCAAGGGTATGACGTTACAGCAGATTTTATTGAAAAGAATTTAATTACAAAACTGCCCCAAATTATAGAACTTGAGCTTTATCGCGACCCAAAGTCCGAATTGCAAGAAAAAACACAGGAGGAGGTGGGTATTACGCCGAATTATAAAGTTATCGAAGAATCGGGGCCCGACCACCAAAAGCATTTTGTTATAGGAGTTTTCCTCAACGAGAGAAATATTGGTCAGGGGGAGGGGTGGTCCAAAAAAGAGGCGGAAGAACAAGCCGCCAAAGAAGCACTAAATAAAAAGGAATGGCTACAAAAAAATAATAAACAAAGATAAATATGTTAAGAATCAGGTTTTTTAGGAAAGGAAGAAAAAAGCAACCCTCTTATAAAATAGTAGTAACTGATAAGAACAACCCTCCGGCAAGCGGAAGGTTTATTGAGGATGTCGGTTTTTATAATCCTTTGACCAAAGAATGCATGGTTAATGGGGAAAAAGTGGTTTACTGGATGGAAAAGGGAGCACAACCTACAGACGTTGTTAAGAACCTTCTTATTAAAAAAGGAATAATTAAAGGAGAAAAGGTTAATGTGGTTTCTATTTCTAATAAAAGGAGAGAAAAAATAAAAGAGAAGAACAATGAAAAAGAAGCTTTGATACAAGAGAAGAAAAAAGAAGCAGAGAAAGAGGTTGTGCCGGGAGAAGGTGATAGAGCTAAAGAAAATCAACCAGGAGAGGTAACTAAAGAGGCTAAAGAAATGGTGGAAGCTGTAAAAGACGAAGAGACTCAAGAGAAATCTGAAGTGACAGCAGAAGAGGGAGAAGAAAAGGAAGAAAAGGAAGCTACGGAAAAGAAAGATGTCAAGAAAGAGGAAAAAAGAGAGGAAGAAGAGGTAGAGCAGGTAGAAGAAGAAAAGGAAGAAACCAAAAAAGAAGAGAAAGAGAAGAAAGAAGCTAAAGAAGAAACCAAAAAAGAAGAGAAAGAGAAGAAAGAAACTAAAGAAGAAGAAAAAGAGAAGAAAGAAAAAGAAGGAAAAAAAGAAGAATAGAGAGAAGGATCCTCCTTTATCAAAAATAAATTTTCGGATCTGAGACATTCATTTTCCTTATTTTCATTATTGGGGTTGACCAAATTTTTAAAAAAGATAAACTAATGGTAGAAGCTTGCTGCTTAGAGGCAAGCAGAGTGGCTGAAAAGGTCGAGTTACATTGTACGATAAAAACAACAAAATATGACTAACGAAACTTCTGATAAGGATTTCTTGGAGTTTATTGTGAAAAACTTGGTAGACAATCCAGACTCCGTAGAGGTTGAGA
>PWKU01000055.1 GCA_003559635.1 Candidatus Nealsoniibacteriota bacterium
TAGTTGCATCGTGATCACCGAGCACATCGCCGTTCAGCGTCCACTCCAAGACTTGGTAGCCTTCGTCGGGCGTGGCGGTAAATAGCACGTCGCTGCCTTCTTCCACTTCGTCACCAGATGCGATTTGCAATCCATCTATGACTGCAGTCAACGATCCATTTGTGCCAACCACATTGAACAAAACGGTGTAAAACTCAATCTCAAGTGTCATGATGATGGTCTCGGTCACATCATCATCAATCACTATGATGGATCCCTCAACATCGAAATAGTCGTTGGCAGTAACGTGATAACCATAGGTGTCGGCTTCGACCTCAAAAACGTAGTTGCCTGCAGGGTTGGTCACCTCGCCGAGGGTTATTGTTGCATTGTTGATGGGATCACCCTCTTCATTCTGAACGATGAAAGTAACTTCATAAAAAACGGACGGTTCAACATCGGATATAGCAACACCGACATCATCGAGCAAAATTCCAAATGAAGCCCAACCTCCTACTCCCGTCTTACCAATAAACTTAACCCAAATGCTCTGACCGGCGTAAGCTTCAAGTGGATAGACGATTTCTTCATACACAATGTTGGTTGCACCAACAATTTCCGTAACGACTACATCGAAGTTTTCACCGTCAGTACTAAGCAAAACGTCCATGTTTTGAGGACTGAAGGCAGCTTCGGCCCTGTACCAGAATGAGAGTTCATAGAGTTCTCTGGTGGAAGGGATCTGAATTTCTGGGGTGATCAGTTCAGATCCTGCCAGGTTGCAATAAGCCCACTCTTCGCCTGTATTAGGGGAGCCCCACGAACTTTGTTCCCAACTGGTATTTGACCATCCCAGTGGCGGAAAGTCATCTTCAAAGCCTTCTAGCCACGGAAAAATATCAATCAAGATGTATTCTCCGGTGGTAAACGTCCAGATGGGGCAATCCTTTGCAGTACCGGCATCGTTGTAGGGAATTACTTTCCAATTGTAAGTGGTTAAATGTTCGAGGCCTTCATAAGCATATGATAATACATTGCCCAGGTCTTCGCCATCAAGGATATCCCATGCGCGATCCGAAGTGCCCAGATAAAGTTTATAGCCATCGGCCGTAAAGTAGCCGGTCCAGTTCAAATTGCCTTTGCGCGACACGTTAACGGCATTGTTGGTTGGAATGGGATTTGAGGCACAAAAAGGAGGTTCGTCCGCATCAAAATTCCCACCACCAAAAGAGAAATTATCAAAAGCTAACCAGTAATCACCAGAGATGCGGTTTCCGGTAATTTTTACCTTGACAAACTCGCCAACATACTGATTCAGCGATGCTGAATAATTTTGCCATCCGGCCACTCCATTGTTTTCGATCGTTTCCACTTCCTCATAGGTTTCTCCATAGTCGGTTGACACGGCTACAATGAAATTACCCGATTCGGCTTGAGGGGGATCTTCAGGACTATAGAAATCAACAAGAATATAATTAAAGGATACATTCATGTCTGCTGCAACAGGACCGATGTTTAGGGTTTTGAACACCCCAGTTTGGTTAGCTTCAGTACCATAAAGATTTCTCCTGATATAATTACCATCAATTGATGGTATATTGGCATGAACACCGATTATCCAGCCTGTTGTTGTCCATCCGGCAGGTGGTGTGGTAGTCGCAAAGCCTTCGAAATATGGAACTGGAGCAAGAAATTCGGTGGTAAAGTTTCCTGGTCCTGTCCAGATACTTTCCTCTCCATTACAAACTGCCTGCACATAAAATGCATAACCGGTGCCGGCATCCAGACCGGGAAGTTCATAGGGGTTGTCTGTTGCACCAGTAATCATTGTTCCCGTGCCTTGTTCAAAATCGGTTTCGCCCCATTCTATGTTCCACTCTGCTTCTGTACCAACGGGGGTCCAGCCCAGCATAGCGCTGTTGTTGGTGATGCTTGTGGCTGATAATGCAGTTGGGGCAGTGCAAGCAGGAGGCAATTCAAACGAAAGATTAAGTGTAAATTCTGTAAACTGTGGATCTGGCCAAGTGGAAACGATAGCAAAATAAGATCCAGCTTCAAAAAGCAGATCAGTAAAAGAACCGCCATCAGATCCGGAAACCAGGGCCAATCGCTCAGCAGGAATATCCGGATTCGGGCAATCCTGCACTATGATAAGGCCTGTCCAGCTGCCGTCAACACTTCCTGTTAAAAATCCCGATTGATTGAGTGTAAACTGTAAAACAAAGTCATTCCCATCTAAATATGAGGTAGAAGGATCAACCCAGGTACTTGAATAATTGTTGCCATAAGCTTCAGTATTGTCCATATAATCAACGATCGGCAATGTCGCTATGTAGGGGTTTTCGCAAAATGAACCAGGCAGTGACAGGAATCCTTCGCCAGTCAGATCAACCGTAGCTGACTGTGAGCTTCCATCATTGTAATTGATGTTTATCGTACCTGTTTTCGGTCCGCCACTGGTGGGGGCAAAAACGACATTGAAAGATACCGTTTCATTGACTGCCAGTGTGGCAGGAAAATCATCCTCATCATAGTTCAGAATAAAATCATTGTCCATCGTAAGCGAAGGAGCCTGTAAAACAAGGTCGCCCAATCCGGTATTGATTATTGTAAAGATCTTTGGGAATGATTGTTGACCTACAGCGAGACTGCCAAAGTCCCATTCATCATCGGAAATCTCAAACTCAGGAGAGTCGCTCGCAGCCTCAAACGAAATATTAAGTATGAAGTCTGTAAACTGTGGATCGGGCCACTTAGACACAATTGCAAAATAAGTCCCGGCTTTAAAAAACACATCAGTAAATGAACCTCCATTAGATCCGGAAGCCTGGGCCAATCGCTCAGCGGGAACATCCGGATTCGGACATTCCTTAACAATGATCAGGGCTGTCCAACTGCCATCAACACTTCCTGTTAAAAATCCGGGTTGATGGAGTGTGAACTGTAAAACAAAGTCATTCCCATCTAAATATGAGGTAGAAGGATCAACCCAGGTACTTGAATAATTGTTGCCATAAGCTTCAGTATTGTCCATATAATCAACAATCGGCAATGTCGCCATGTAAGGTTTTTCACAGGTTGAGCCAGTTGGCGGTTCAGAAATGGTAGTAAACATCCAAGCTGGGCAGTCTTCTGCCGCACCAAAATCATTATAGGGGACAACTCTCCATTCGTATCCGGCATCGTAGTCAAGATCGCTGAATGCATAACTTGTTACATTACCAAGGTCAGTACCGTTTTCGATGTCCCAACCGCTGCCAAGCTGACCAAAAAAAAGATTGTAACCCTCGGCAGCTGGGTTGCCTGACCAGGTGAGGTCTCCAGTGATGTTGACACCTTCAGCCTCGTCTTATGGATTCAGGTTGGTGACACACATCGGTGGGTGAGCCAACTCACCGCCCCAAAGCTCGAATGCCAGGTCGTGGGCGATTGGATAATTGCTAAAACGCAATTCTCCTTTCTCGGAAATGCCACTCATGTCAATCATATCACGGTTACAGGCAGCCTTGGTCGCATCGATGCGATGCCATGCCAATCCATCGCCTATGAGTGAATTCAGCCAAAGAAACCAAGCGCCACTGCCATTATCTGAATCAATCTGTGCAGATACCCATCCTGCTTCAAGGTTAACTGGATTCTCAAATGCAACCATAAATTTATATAATTGCCTTTGGCCGTCCCAAATCGATCCTACATGTGTTACTTCAGCGTCCAGGTTGAATTCGTGGAGCGGATTTGCCCAGTCAGGTTCGAATGCAACAATAATACCACTGGGAGCAATGCCTTGAGGCGTGCTGGCACCTGGACTGTCCCATGTTCCACCATCTTCTGCAATGATGTTATTATCCGGATCCAAAATGGCATAAAAACACTCGTTTGCAAAAGCACCGTTTATGGTGAAAACTGTCGAGATTTCATCTCCTTCATCTGCAGCAAAAGTGTGATAGACGGGACCTGCTCCATCAGGCAATGTGATTTCATCCAATACAACAACACCATTAACAAACACTGATAAGGTGTGGAAAATGGCATCTTCCCAGTGTCCACCCCAGCCATCTCCCCAACTGTCTTTCAAGGCAACCTGGTAGTCACCTGTCACAGGTGCAATGAGTCCTGTTGTTTCTCCCTCTTCATACTCATAAAAACGAATAAAGAATGGTTCAGTATCGGCAGGTTCCATTTCCTGCCAACCATTATCAATCTTCCAGGCCAGGCCATAAAATACAAACTCTTCAATTTCAGCTTCCAGGCCGAAAAAGTTGTCAGCTGCTTCGAAGTCAATTCCTTCAGCGGTATCAAGGGCGCTGTTTGCTGCTGAGGTACTGTCGTTGTAGGGCTGGTTGAAAATCAGGTTCAAGTTTTGTGCAGAGGCAAAACCTGCACAAAACAAATACAGAATGAATAATGTAATAGTCATTTTCATAATCAATTTGTTTTGGTTAATGAATGACATATATTACCCTGACTGCTGATGATAGTTTCATCCTCAGCAGCGCAACTGTTTGAAAAGCAATAATACCTAAGGTGTAGCGTATGGACACATTCAAATCGAACATACCCGAGGGTTGTATTCATAGGCACTCCTCCAGAAAAAGTTTCAGCAACTTGGTTACCGGATAATATAATGGTGTTCGCAAATTATCTTGCAAGGTAACAATCCGCTATTCTGTCAGCCCATAAAACTTGCCTATAAAGTTAAAGAAAATATTTGTAAAAAAAAAGTTTTGCAAACAATTAAAAAAAAGTTACCAAAACCATGGTGTGGACCAGAAAGCTTGGATGTTGGTCACCTGCATGACTTTGCTGCCCATCTGGGTCCATAATGATAAATTTTATAGTTGATTTCTGCAAAGAAAAAATAACCAAATTTGCATCAAAAGACATTACAGGCTGCGATTTTCACAAAAAGAAAACATAAACATATTCCTAAACACGACTTCAAACACCCATAGAGGACTTTCACAATCCCGTGATA
>PWKU01000025.1 GCA_003559635.1 Candidatus Nealsoniibacteriota bacterium
GAACTTTCACTTTCTGGTCCACCAGGTAGTGAAAATTTACCAGCTTTGTTAACAAATTTCTTTTGCTATCGGGTTTACCCCGTGATTTCATATCAAAAAATAAAAAAATAGCTTTGAAAAAACAAAAGCAGAAAACACCAACTAACGAACAAATAAGAGCCAAAGAAGTACGGCTAGTTTCAGATGACGACGGTCATTTCGGGGTAGTTCCAGTCGCGGAAGCGTTGGAAAAAGCAAAAGAGAAGGAGCTTGATCTAGTGCAGATTACCGATAATGTTGTTCCTCCTGTTTGCAAAATCACAGATTACGGGAAATATATTTACGCAGAAAACAAGAAAAAGAAAAAACAAGAAAAGGCCGGCAAAACAGAAGTAAAATCAATACGCCTTGGATTTTCCATTTCCGAGCATGACATGCAGATAAGAGCAAAATCCGCCGAAAAATTCTTGAATGAAGGAAACTCGGTAAAAATCGTCCTTCCACTCAAGGGAAGACAAAAAGCCCTGCAGGATGTTGCAAAAGAAAAAATGGGGTTATTTCTAAAAATGCTTGAGGAAAAAATGGAAATCAAAATTGAAAAAGAAATAGGTAGAGAACCGCGCGGCTTAACGGTCAGCGTTATAAAAAAATGAAATCCAAACCCAAAACACGAAAATCTATTATAAAACGTTTTAAGATAACTAAAACGGGAAAGGTTTTGCGTCGCCTCACGGGGCAAATGCACTACCGAGCTAAGAACTCCGGAAAGAAGAGACGTAGTCTTCGTCGCCTTAGAGAAATGAGTCCCGAAGAATCCAAAAAAATAAAAAAGTCATTAAGTTACTAGTTTATGTCACGAGTTAAAAGAGGTTCCACTGCAAATAGGAGAAGAAAAACCTTTTTGAGAGATGCTAAAGGTTTTCGATGGGGAAGAAAAAACAAATTTAAAGCGGCAAAAGAGGCGCTGATGAAAGCGTGGAGTTATTCCTACAGAGACAGAAAGACAAAGAAAAGAACTATGAGAAGGATGTGGAATATCGCCATTAATGAAGGTTGCAGAAAAAACGGCACTACTTATAGGGAATTTATTTACAACCTAAAGCAGAAAAATATAGAACTTGACCGTAAAATATTGAGTACCCTGGCAAAAGAGCGCCCTGAAACATTTAAAAAGATTGTAGAAAAAGCAAGTAAATAAGTAAGATCCCCATTAAAACAAACCATCAAAAAAACCGCAGGTAATGCGGTTTTTCATTTTTCTTTCTTTACTGCTCTTTCTCTTGATCCCCTTTGTTCAACCACGGGTCAAAGCTAATTGTAAAATAAGTAAGACCCATTGCTATTGCGCTTATTAAGGAGACTAAAACAAAAACAACGTTATATCCTAAAATTGAAGCAACAACTCCTCCAAAGATAGCAAAAAATCCCGCAGCAAATCCCATTCCCGTGCTTTGCAAGCTCCACGCGTATGATTCCCAATCTTTATCAACATGCCTTGTAAAAATTCCACTCAGAGTTGGAATAATCATTGCCAGACCTATTCCCCTTATTCCCTCAAGAAGAATTATGTGCCACGCATCCCAAGCAAAAAGATACATTAAAGGAACCATAGTAATCAAAAATGTTCCGTTAAGTAAAAAAACCATATCATCGTGTTCTCCTTTAACAACATCCATTTTGTATGCCAAAAAGGGTTGGACCGCTGATTTGACTATCCAATGAATTCCCACAGCAAGTCCAACAAGCTCAACAGACCCCCCTCTTATATGTCCGGTAATAAAAAGAGCAAAGATGGGGGCAATCAGTCCCCACCCGGCATGTACAAAAAAAGACACGATAATAATCTTTACAATGAGTCTGTTGGGTTTAATCATCTTATTTTTGTTTCTACAACAGTAAGAAGTAGAATAAAAATTCTACTTCCTAAAGTACTATAAAACAAAACTTATTACAATAAATAATTTTTCGCGGGTTAATAAAACAAGCTTACTTGTCTCATTATTGTTTTCAATTCCTCAAAGAGAAATAACACAAGCAATCCCTTACTTTCTCCTTACTCTAATAAGTCCCGAGCAGGGAGTTGCTTTGATTCCCTTCGTTTCTAGCTTATCCAAAAAAAGATTGACTCCTATTGAATCCGAAGAAATATGTCCGGCGATAACAACGTTAATGTGGGCTTTTTCCGCTTCTTCGCGGTGTTTTTCGGAAATATGCATTCCAATAACCGTTCCCGCTCCCGCGTCAGCTAACTTTTCATAGATCTCCGCAGCTCCTTCGGTTCCTCCCGTCATTTCGCTAATGACCACTTTTCCCGCCCTGTTTTCTTTCCCGCCGACAAAAATTCTCGGCCCAGCTCCTATTTTCACCGCCTCTTTATACTCCTCAACTTCCTTTAGAGAGGCTATAACATCCTCGACATACACAGGCTTGTCTTTTTTTATTTTGTTATCAACAAATTGCGCTGCCAAATTATCACAAGGAGTGTGTACGCACATAAGAGGAATATTCAAAAGCCTGGCCATATCAACAGCCCTATTGTGGTTTGCGGAAGAGAGGCTTCTCGAGACTTCCTGTATTCTTTTTTTAATCATTTTTTCCGCGATATTTACCGGAACTCCATACATGTGCATAACATCTATCTGCAGTTGCATCACATCGTCAAGTCCCGCTAAAGCCAATCCTCTCGGGTGGTGAGAAACAACCAAATCAACATTTCCGAGTTCTTTCGCCAAAAGAATCTCCTCACCATCAATATCCACTCCCACCAGAATATTTTTTACTTCTTTATTAGCGTCTCCAAAAAGAATTCTTGTATCGGAAAAAGGATTAGTTAATCTTTCCATATCATACCCCTCCTTCTCTTTCTTCGGCATATTATCGTACTTTCGTTTATCCCTTTTTTGGTTCTCTTCAATAGTCTTTTTCCCCCGAAAATCAGCTTTAATTCCTTCTTTTATTGCAAGCTCGTAAATTTCCTTTATTTTCATGTTTTTGAAATTTTATCTTTATAATGGTTTTTTTGGTAAATTTCTTTTATTTTCTCCTTTGCAATATCGGTTTTTCCCAGCTCTTTTCTAATACGCGACTTCTCCCTGCGTATATGTTTTTTTAGTCCCTTTGGTAATTTCTTCATAATATTTTACTTAATTCTTCTTCTATAAATTTTTCTTCGTTCCATGGAATCTTTCTTCCTCCAGCAACACACATCCACGGTTCGCTTCCTTTTCCGGTAACTATTACTAAATCATCTTTTTTAGCATAGCCAAGTCCTTTTTTAATGGCTTCTCTTCGATCTGTCACTTTTTCTCCCTTGCCTTCGGTCCCAAGGAATATTTCTTCTATTATCTTTTCGGGATTTTCATCATAAGGGTCCTCATTGGTAATAATCACTTTATCGCAATGTTTTGCCGCAATTTTTCCCAAAACAGGTCTCTTCCATCTGTCCCTTCCTCCTCCGCAAGAACCCAAAATACAGACAAGGTTTTTTGGAGAGAAGATCTCTCTAACTTCTTTATACACCCCTTCAAGGGTTGTAGGAGTAACCGCATAGTCGATAATAACTCTAAACGGAGATGACACAACTTCTTGCATTCTCCCCGGAATAACATCCGCCTCTTGGAGGCCTTTTTTGATTGTTTCGTTATTTACTCCCTCCTCTTTTGCAAGCGCTATTGCTACAAGAGCATTATAGACATTAAACTTTCCCGTTAGTGGAAGATGCATTTCTTCTCCTTCAAAGACAAAAGAAACGCCCTTTTCTCCTCCTTCCACTCTTTCCGCTTGTATTTCTCCTTCTTTTTTGATTCCGTATCTTATTTTTTTTCTCGCAGGAAAAGAGAGAAAGTATTCGGCGTTTTTATCATCTATATTAATAATATGCATATTTTTTGTTTTCGCAAAAAGTTTTCCCTTTTCTTTTCTGTAGTTCTCAAATCCACCGTGAGATTCAATGTGTTCCGGAGAAAGATTTGTAAAGCAAGCCGCATCAAATTTTATAAATCTGTGCCTGTGTTGCTTTATTCCCTCAGAGGTAACTTCCATTACCACAACCCTACATTTTTCCTTAGCTGCTTTACTTAGCAGTCTCTGAATCACAGCCCTCCCCGGCATTGTCATCTTATGTAGGTTGGGTTCCTCTTTGTCACCTATTTCAAACTTTACAGAAGAGAAGGCGGCTACTTTAATTCCCGCTCCTTTAAAAACTTTTGCGATTAAATCTACCGTCGTAGTTTTTCCATTTGTTCCGGTTACGGCAAAAACTTTCATTTTCCGTGAAGGAAACCCGTAAAAAAGAGCTCCGCAAAAGGCATAAAGAAAATGATATAGGCTGACTACCAGCTTTATTTTACGCAATAAATTTTTAATCATCTTTTCCCAATATTTTTAAAGCTTCCGCTACTCTTTTTTCTTCCGTTTTTTCTTTTGAAGCCTTCTTTAATGCACTATGTATCTTTGCTTCGTGAAAGCCAAGGTTTTTAAGAGTTTGAAAAGCGTCGTCCTCCTCCGCTTCTTTAATAAACTTTTGAGACAGTTCAAAGACAACTTGCTGGCCCTTCTTTTTTCCTATGCTGAATATTTTCTTCATTACCACTTTGTCTTCTTGCTCAATCCCTCTTTTTAACTCCTCCACCGAGGCGATAGATGCAATTCGCAGGGCCGTTTTGGGGCCTATACCGGATATCTTCGTAAGTTTCTCAAAGAGCTCCAGGTTTTCTTTTTGCTTGAATCCGTAAAGGCGAATACCATTCTCCGTGCTCTGCATAAAACAGTAAAGAGTAGTTTCTCCTTTTGGCAATCCTTCACAATTCATGAAAACTTTGTACCCGATTCCACCAACATCAACCACCACAAAGTCTTCTTCAATTATGGAAATCTTCCCTTTAAGATAATAAATCATAGATAAAAAAGTAATTGTCTGCCACCTATTATACCAGACATTGACTAAAAAGTGAAAAAATGATATACATTCTCTGTAATTTTTAATTCTACATAAAAATGCCTATCACCAAATCAGCAAAAAAAAGATTAAAACAGAGTGAAAAACGCCGTGTTCTTAACTTGGGCTACAAGAAGAAAATGAAAAAAGCGGTAAAAGAAATTAATGGTCTCCTGAAAGAGGGAAAGAAGAAAGAAGCCGTTAAGCTTCTTCCTCAAGTGTACAAGATTATAGATAAAGCCGCCAAAAGAGGAATAATCAAGAAAAATACCGCCTCAAGAAAAAAATCACGCCTTACCAAAGCCAGTAGTTAATTTTTAAAAATAAATAACTGGAGCGCCAACTCGGGATCAATTTGTCCCGTTTTTGCTTTTAGGTCTATTTTAAAAAGTTCGTCGTATATTTTTTTAAGTTCCGGAAAAGAAAATTTTTCCGTCTGTTTATATGTCTTTCGAAAGACAAAAGAGTGCAGGCCACTTTTAGACATCACCTTTTCATAGGGGTATCCTCTTTCTTTTAATTCTTTAACACAAATTAAATTGCGAAACTGATAGATAATCATTGAGAAGATATAAAAAGGATTATCCTTTTTTTCCAGATGGCTGTAAAAAGAGAGTAGAGCTTTTTCTTTATTCTTTTCCGCTATGGCGTCTATAGTTTGAAAAATGCCGGCATCCACCCCGATGTGTACCATATAATCCACATCTTCTTTTTTTATTTTCTTTTTGTAGAGGGACAATTTTTCTATCTCGCTTTTTACTCTCCAAAGGTTATCCCTGCCAATTTCACCAAGATGCCAAACCGCATCTTCTTCAACCGCAACACCGTTTTTCTCAAACTCTTCTTTAATCCAAGAAAGAAACTTGGCCCTTGTAAGCGACTGGAACTCCTGAATCATCACCCCTTCTTTCTCTTTTAGTAGCTGTTTAAAAAGCTCTTCTTTCTTTTTTATTTCTCCTTCTTGATAGAGAACAACTATATTTTCCGATAGAATAACTTTTTCACGATTTTTTAAAAAATCGTTCTTCATCTTTTCTTTAGAAAAGGGATTTTGTACAACAACCATCCTTTTTTCGCTAAACATGGACACCTGCTTGTTATAATCAGACAAATCGGAAAAACCCTCCTCTTCTTCTAAGAATTTTAAATTGAGTCCGCTCTGGTATTTCTTGCTATACTCTTTGATAATCTCTTCAAGTTTTCTTCTAGAGCGGTATGTATCTTTTCCGTAAAGTAGAATAATCACAATAAAAATAACTATTTTTAGAATTTTGTTTTGCCATTGTTGGCACGGCCCTTGTTTTTACCCGTTTCCTGTCTAACAAAAAGTTATATCTATTTCTGGCATGCCGGACAATAATAGGTCCCCCTTCCCCCAACAACAGTTCTTTTTATCTTTTTTCCGCAAATCAAGCAAGGCAGATTCCCGCGGTTATAAACGAGATGGTGGTCTTGATAACCCCCTTTTTTGCCGGTTACTAGTCTGTAGTCACTGGTACTATCTCCCTTTAGCTTAATGGATTTTTGAATGATCTCCCGCGTAAACTCATACACCCTGCCAATATCTTTCCTGCCTAGGGAGTTTGCCGTTCTTTCCGGGTCTATCTTTGCCTTAAAAAGAATCTCACTGGCATAAATATTTCCTATTCCGGAAAGAAATTGTTGGTCCATTAAAAGAGGCTTAATCATCTTTTTCTTTCCCGAGAAGAGATTGATAAATTCCTCTTTCCCTATCAAAAGAGGGTCCGGACCAAGTTTTTTTACATAGTCGTCTGCTTCTTCTTTTGTAAAAACAGATACTCTGGCAAATTTTCGCGGGTCGGAAAGTGCCAATTGCTTTTTATTATCCAGAAAAAATACATATCTCAAAAATCCGTTTTTCTTCTCTTGCATTACTTCTTCTTGCGAGCACCACTCTTTTTCTCCTGTCTGGTTATTTTTGCAGTGTTCCCATTCCCCCAAAAGAAGATGCCCTGTCATTTTAAGATGAATAAAAAGAATTTCTCCGCTGTTTAAATGAACAAAAATACCTTTTCCGTGTCTTTTTATATCCGTGATTTTCTTACCGATAATTTTATCCATATCTTTGTCCGGCCTCTCTGCCCATATAAAAACAAAGGCCCTGTTTAAGACCTTTCGTTTAAGCGACAGAACCGTAGTCTCTACCTCTGGTAACTCCGGCATTCAACTATTAAAAATTCGTTATAATAACTCTTGCATCTTCTCTCTCATCTTTTCCACTATTTCTCCGGGAGTGTGATGGGCTTTAATAAGAAAGTCAACAGCTCCAAGGCTCAAACCTCTCTCTATCTCGCTTTTTTGCCCCAGGTTTGAAAGAATCATTACGGGAATTTCCGAAACTTCAGGGTCTTTTTTTACTCTTTCCAAAACTTCAAATCCATCAATTCCGGGTAAAATCAAATCTAGCAAAACCAAGTCGGGTTTTTCTTCTTTGATTTTTTCTTCCCCTTGCTCACCATCCACGGCCTGAACAACCTCATAACCCTCTTTATCCAGTTTACGAGAAATCATTTCACGAAGAAACCTATCATCCTCGACTACTAAAATTTTTGACATGTTTTTTAAAAATTAATTTTTTAAACTAAAGGGTTTCTTCCTCGCCCTCCCCACTGTTTTCATTAGGCGAACTCTGCTCATTACCTTCTTCGTTTGTTTGTTCTTGCTCTTCTCCTTGTTCTTCCATTTCATTGATTTCTCCTTTTCCAATTTGAAAGATAACTTTGTCAATTACTTCTTGGGGATCAAACTCTGTTTTTACAAGCCAATCTCTCGCCCCGAGTTTTTGAGCCCGGTCAATTTCAACCGGTTGTCCTGAATTGGAAACTATAATTACCGGAATTCCGGAGATGCTTTCATCCTTCTGTATCTCTTCCATCATTTCAAATCCTCCCATCTTAGGCATAACAATGTCCAGAAGAATAAGATCCGGCCTATTTTCTCTTATCTTTTTAAGACCCTCCTCTCCATTTTCGGCAATATCGGCACTATATCCTTCTGCGGTAAGCTTTCTATGTAACAAATTTCGGAGAATTTCCTCATCCTCTACGATAATAACTTTTTTCATAGTTATGATGGTTATAATTATTTAGTCAAATCAATCAAGTAAGTAACTTATTGTATTGTATCTAGATTAAAAAATAATGTCAAATAATCAAATACTAGAAGGCTTTGAAAAAGCTGTCTATCTCTTCTTTGTTTGCCGGAAGAGTAAAGTAAAATAAGCTTCCTTCTCCCGCCTTAGATTGAAAGCCTACTTTTCCACCATGGGACTCAACAATATTCTTGGCAATAAAAAGACCCAATCCCGACCCTTCTGTATCCATTCGTTGGACATTCGCGGCACGGAAGAACTTGTTGAAAAGTCTTTTCTGTTGGTCATCGGGAATCCCTACCCCATTATCCGCCACGGATACTTTTATTTTTCCATTAATATGTTCAATAGTAAGCGAAACTTTTCCTTCCATGGTGTATTTCATTGCATTATCCAGAAAGTTTTGGACAACTATTCCTATTTTTTCTTTATCCACCTTAACCATAGGAAGTTCTTCCTCGGGTTTTTGAAATTCAAACTCGAGTCCTTTGTTTTCAATATGTTCTTTGTATGCCTCAATAATCGGGTTAATTATTTCCATAAGTTCCGTCTCTTCGGGCTCGTAGACATATCTCCCTTCCTCTATACGAGTTACATTTAAAAGATCATTAACCAGAGCTACCATTCTACTGTTTGCCTCATAAGCTTTTTTTATAAAATCCACAATCTCCTCGGGTATATTTGCCTCTTCCTCTTCTTCTAAAATGGCTTGAAGTGTCCATTTTATTCCGGCAAGCGGTGTGCGAAGCTGATGGGCGGCAACTGAAACAAATTCACTCTTACTTTTCTCAACACCCTTCTCGCGTGTAATATCGTGAATATTTATAAGGATACCCATGTATTTTTCATCCTGCTTAATGGGAATAGTGGTAACCTCCAAGTAAACTCCGTTTTCGGTTGAAATCTCTTCACGAAAAACTTCTTTAATGTCTTCCCCTATAAGGTCAATAAGGGGTTTGAGAGTGGAGAATGATTTTAAATTTTTAATCAACCTTCCGGAAATGTCTTTTAGCTTTACGTCGAACATATCCTCCGCCTTCGGGTTTGCTAAAATTAGTTTCTTTTGAGGATCAAAGAGAAAGACTCCGTCAACAAAGTTATTGATAATCGCCAACGTTTTTTCTTTTTCCTTTTCGGCTTCTCGTGAAGAATCGTCGGCATCCTCCGCCAAATTCAGTAAAGCTGTTTGGGTTTGCTTCATTTCTTCCGCCTTTTGTTCTAGTTCCGCCGCCTTTTCTTCGATTTCTTTTGTTCTCTCCCTTACTCTTTCTTCCAGCCGCATATTTAATTCCGCCAGCTCTCTCGTCCTTGCCGCAATCTTCACTTCCAAGACTTTTTCAGACTCTTCAAGCTTTTCTTTTGCTTTTTCCAGCTCTTCCGTTCTTTCCTTTATCTTTTTTTCTAGCTCTTCTTCAAATCTCTTTGATTCGGTAATATCGGTAAAAGCTAAAAAGTATCCCGAAAAATTCCCTTCACCATCTTTCCGAGAAAGAGCAGAAACCTTTACCGGAATTTCTCTATTTCCTTTGGTTAAAAGAGTCATTTCCTCTTCTACAATGCCTTTTTTGGTTGAAACTCTCGCCGTGAAAGTTTCCGCTTTCCCTTTATCTTTAAATAAAAAAACAACATTATTTCCAACAATCTCCTCCTTTTCATATCCGCTAATGTCTTGAAAGGCTTTGTTGTTGTCCAAAATACGATCAAGTTGACTTACCATACAAAAGGCAAGAGGAAGAAATGACATAAAATCTTCTATATATCTACGAAGATCTTCAATTTCTTCTTTTTGCCCTTCCTCTAATTCTTTTTTTTCTCCCTCCATTGTTTTGGCTATTTTAATGCCTTTTATAGATTACCATACCAACAAAAACTCGTGGAAAAAACTTTCTCCTTTAAAGAAACACTTTTCCTCCTTGCAAGAGACTTTTTTCCCTTCGGCTATTTCCGTTATTGCCGCAAAATGTCCGCACAGATAATCACAAAAAATAGGATGAAAATTAAGGTTATAGAGCCGGATAACCGCCTTTTTTTCTTCTCTTTCAACCTTAACGATTTCTAGTCGCCCGACAGTATGATTTTTTCTCCAGGTGAGCATGGTTTTCTTAAAGATGCTGTTGACTGTAAAAAGTTTTCCTATAATAAACCTCATAAGAAAAGATTCTTCAATCGCACTCCTCCCCATTTTTTCCACCGCCTTCTTGTCCATATTAAAAACACGGCTTATTGCAAGAAGAGAAAGACTCCTCTTGCCCCAAGGATAATAATCGCCCTCTTTTATTTCTTTATAGCTAAAAGAGTGTCCCATCTCGCTGAGCTCTTCTTCCACCATTTTTAATTTTTCTTCTCCACCCTTTCTTAAAATAAACCTCTCGTCCTTCTTTAAAACCCCTCCCCGAACTTCGCCGGGGTTTTGCATCATCTGGTCTATTGTTTCTTTTGTAACTCCGTAATACATCTTTTCTTATCAAAAATTAAGCTTTAGATTCTTTTTTTGTTGAGAATCCTCTTTTTTCCTAAAACGTTTTGCAAGACTGTCGAAGCCCAATCCTTCTAAAATCTCCACCATTTTCCCGTCTTCCGTTTTAAAATACAAATCTGAGAGCTGAAAGTCTGAAAAGTCCTTTTTATTTATCACCGACAACTCCTTGCTTAAAAAAGCTTTTCTTTTTTCACTTAGTAATTTTTCTTTTAGTTTTGCAGAAAGAGAGTCACTTCCCATCTCAAGGGCTGTATACAATTCTTCCAGGCTTCCGTATTCTTTAATAATCTTGATTGCTGTTTTTTCTCCGATGCCTTCTACTCCCGGAATATTGTCCGATGTATCGCCTTGGAGAGCCTTCATATCCGCTATTTTTTCCGGAGGAATGCCATCATATTTTTGCATAACCCCTTCTCTATCATAAAGAACACTCTCCTTTATTCCTCTCTTCAGAGTATATACTTTTGTCCTCTCATTGACAAGCTGTAAAATATCCATATCACCTGTGACAATGATTGTTTCTATGCTCTTTGGCGCTTTTTCCGCCACCGCTCCCACAATGTCATCCGCCTCCAAACCGCTTTTTGATAAAGTAACAACTCCCATATCGGAAAAAACACTTTGTGTTCTTATTATTTGTGAGACTAATTCGTCGGGAGCCTTTGGCCGGTTTGCTTTGTACTCTTTGTATTTTTTATGCCTAAATGTTTTTTCGGGAGAATCAAAAGCAACAGCAACATAATCTGGTCTGATTTCATTAATAAATCTGAAAAAGGCCAAAAGAGATCCGTAGACCGCTCCGCTAGGTTCACCTTTTTTATCTTTCAGTGGGGGAAGCGCGTGAAAAGCGCGGTGGATAATTGAATTAGTATCGAAGACTAAAAGTTTTTTCTTTTCCATAGTAGAAATATATCATACTTTAAATTAAAGAAAAAATCTGCTATAATGCGTTGCTATTTTCGCGGGGCGTGGTGTAACGGCAGCACGCTTGCTTTGGGAGCATGTAGTTCGAGTTCAAATCTCGGCGCCCCGACATAATTTTTCTTGAAAATACATTTCTTTTCTGTATAATTTTACCATCTTTGCGAGCGTCGTATAACGGCTATTACCCGACCCTTCCAAGGTCGTGATGTGGGTTCGATTCCCATCGCTCGCTCCAATAAAAAACAGCCTGCAAAAAAGCGGCTGTTTTTTCTTCGTTTATCTTCGCAAAAACAAACTGTCTTTATTTGGCATAGTCCGTTACTCTGCTTTCTCTTATTAGGGTTACCTTTATCTCCCCGGGATATTTCAGTTCTTCTTGAATTCTATTGGCAACTTCGCGTGCCATTCTTTTTGCCTCCAGATCACTCACCTCTTCCGGTTTTACAAATATTCTTATTTCTCTTCCCGCTTGTATCGCGTAACTTTTTTCTACTCCGGGAAATGAATTTGCAACACCCTCCAATTCTCCCAATCTTTTTAGATAATTTTCCAGTGTATCCTTCCTCGCTCCCGGTCTACCTCCCGAAATCGCGTCAGCGGTCTGAACAACCACGGACTCTACACTTTCATAAGGGTACTCTTCATGATGCGCTTTCATTGCGTTAATTACGCTTTCCTCAACATCAAACTTCTGCAAAACTCTCATTCCTATATCAACATGAGAGCCCTCTACCTGATGATCCAACGCCTTTCCGATGTCGTGTAAAAGACCCGATTTCTTACAAACAGAAGTATCCGCTCCAATTTCAGCGGCGATAGCTTCCGCCAGAAAGCTAACTTCAAGAGAATGACTCAAAACATTTTGACCATAACTTGAACGAAAATGTAATCTTCCTAAAAGGCTTACGATTTTCGGGTCAAGGTCTATTATCCCTGTTTCATATATCGCGCCTTCTCCCGCTTTCTTGATTTGGTCGGAAATATCTTCTTCAGCTTTTTCCACCATCTCTTCAATTCTTGCCGGTTGAATTCTCCCGTCAAAAATTAACTTTTCTAAAGCGGTTTTTGCAATATGTCTTCTTATGGGATCAAAGCTAGAAATAATTACCGTTCCCGGGGTGTCATCTACTACAACCTCAACCCCGGTGAGCTTTTCTAATGTCTTTATATTCCTCCCTTCTTTTCCGATAATTCTTCCCTTTATGTCGTCATCTGGCAGACTCACATTGGTTGTTGTAAGATCTTGTACTTGGGAAGAGGAGTACTTTTGAATTACGGAAGAAAGTATTTCTTTTGCTCTGGATAAATATCTTTCTTCTCCCTCTCTTTCAAGCTTGCTAATTCTTTCCAAAACATCTCCTTCATACTCTCTCTCAATAATCTTGTAAAGTTCTTCTCGTGCTTCGTCTCTCGACATTCCGGAAACCTTTGTAAGTTCTTCTTCCGCTTTTTCTCGCATTCCATCAATCTCTTCTTTAATCTCTTTTAACCTTTTTACTTTTTGATTGAAGTTCTTTTCTTTCTTCTCATAATCGGAGAATTTTTGGTCGAGCGTGTTCTCACGCTTTAAGAGAAACTTTTCTCTCTTAAATAGTTCTTCGTTCTTTTCCTCCGTCTCCTTTCTCGCGGCCTCTATCGTTTGAGAATATTTTTCTTTTGCTTCTACTATAATTTCCTTACTTCTTTTCTTTGCGTGGTCAATTCTTTTTTGTACCTTTGTTTCCAGCGCTCGGTAGTCTCTCTTGGCAATAGATTGCCTGGCAAGATACCCCAGTGCCGCGCCCACAACCAAAGAAAACGTTCCTGTTAGAAGTAAAATTAACTGTTCCATGTTTGAGATTTTGGCAACTTGACGCACCGCAAAACCCCTGACCGATTTTATTTAGAGTTGACTGCCACCTCTTAAGAGGCTTTTGCTGTTACAAAAAATCCTGTTTTTAAATTATTAGCAAGATGCTTATTTTGCACAATATTGCAGTATTTTACGCTAAATTCAATCATTTTTCTTCGGACAGAGAGATTTTTACGAGTTACAAGTCCAACATTAATTGTTTACAATACTTACATAATATCAGAAAAGACAAATCATGTCAAAAAGCCACTATTGCCTGTTTCTCCCTAAAAAAAGCGTTGCAGGGTCTGACCCTGCAACGCTAAGTAAGGAAAATTTGTTTTCTAAAGTTTTTTCTTCTCCTTAATAACCTCGTCAATAACTCCATATTTTTTTGCTTCATCTGCAGTGAGATAAAAATCCCTATCAGTATCTTTCTGAATTCTACTTAAGGGTTGCTTTGTGTGAGAAGCAAGAATTTTGTTTATTCTTTCTTTTATTTTTAAGATCTGTTTTGCGGTAATTTCAATTTCTGTGGCTTGACCTCTTACTCCTCCCATGACTTGATGCAAAAGTATTTCAGCGTTTGGTAGAGCAAATCTTTTTTTTGGTGCTCCGGCAGCAAGAAGCACGGCAGCCATTGAGCCCGCCATTCCCACACAAACGGTGGAAACATCGCATTTTACATACTGTATCGTGTCATAGATTGCCATTCCTGAAGTAACCGCTCCTCCGGGGCTGTTAATATAAAGCTTTATGTCTTTTTGCGGACTTTGGCTCGCCAAAAAGAGCATCTGCGCAATAATAGAGTTTGCAACCCCGTCATCAACAGGGGTTCCCAAAAATATAATTCGTTCTTTTAGTAGGCGGGAGTAAATATCGTACGCCCTTTCGCCATACTGCGTTTTTTCTACAACTGTTGGTATTAAATTCATATTATTTTAATTTTAATCAATTTTATAAATCTCCAATATTAAAATTATAACAAATCCAAATAAATAAAGATTAAGACGATGAACGTGTTTCACTCTGGGAAAATTATCTAGAACACCCTTGCGATTCTACTCCTCCTCTTCTGCTTCTTCTTCCGCTTCTGCGGTTTCTTCTATCTTGTCCTTTCCAATTGCTTTGACATCAATTCGCCATCCGGTAAGTTTTGCCGCCAGACGTACATTCTGTCCTTCTTTTCCGATTGCAAGAGAAAGCTGATCCTCGGGAACAGTAACAATCGCTCGGCCCCCTTTTATTTCAACATCGGATATCTTTGCGGGAGAAAGGGCGTTTCTTATAAAGTCCTCTGATTTTTCCAAGTAATCTATAATATCTATCTTTTCTCCATTAAGTTCGGAAATAACCGCTCCTACCCTGGTTCCTCTTTGTCCGACCGCAGTCCCTACCGGATCAATACCCTCTTCCTCCGAATAAACAGCAACTTTTGTCCTTGACCCGGCTTCTCTGGCAATAGATTTTATCTCCACTGTTCCGGCCGCAATTTCTGGAACTTCCAATTCAAAAAGTTTAGAAACAAACTTGGGAAAAGCCCGGGAAAGCACGATATTCGGACCTCTTGAGCTATCTTCCACACTCAAGACATAAGCCTTGTGTCTTTGCCCCGGACGATAAACCTCTCCGGGAATTTGTTCTTCCTTGTGTATCACTCCCAAAACCTTTCCGATATCCATCAATACATTCCTTCCTTCAACTCTTTGGACTATTCCGGAAATTACCTCGCTTTCTTTATCTTTATACTCGTTAAAAATAAGTTCTCTTTCCGTTTCTTTTATCTTTTGCAGAATAACTTGTTTGGCCGTTTGGGCGGCGATTCTCCCGAATTCCTGCTTTGCTTCAAGCTCTGTTTCTATCTCCTCTCCAACCTTGGCACCTTTTTTTATTTTTTTGGCTTCTTCTATTTTGATATGCCTCTTTGGGTTATACCTTACCTTTCCTTCTTCTATCTCTTCATCTTCTTCCGTTAACACATGTTCTTCGTTTTCATCGGTAAAAACAGCCGTACTTTCATCTACAACGATTTTTACCAGCCAAAACTTCGCATCTCCCGTTTTGGAATCAATCTTTGCTTTAACCACTTCACCTTTCTCCCGGTACTCTTTCTTATAGGCAGTCGCAATCGCCTGCTCAACAACCTCCACAACTTTTTCTTGGGGTATTTCTTTTTCCGTCGCAATCTGGGAAATTGCAGAAGTAAATGATTTAATGTCCATGTTTTAAAATGTTAATCTTTCTTAATAAAACTAATGTCCGTTTCTCAACGGACAATCAAACTACTCTTATTCACCTACTGAAATGTTAGCAAAAACCCCTCATCTTGTCAAATAAGAGAATTTGGGAATGACAAAGAGAGGATACGGGAATGACAAAGAAGAGAAGCGTTGCAGGGTCAGACCCTGCAACGCTTCTATTTGATATCTCTTTTGATGCTTTGGAGTATTCCAAGACCTATAAAAACAAAGAGAAGGTTGCTTCCTCCGTAACTTACCAGAGGAAGAGGAGTTCCTATAATCGGCAAAAGCCCCAAGTTCATTCCAATGTTTATAAACGCCTGCGTTAGTATTAAAATAGCAAATCCGGAAGCGAAAAGACGCGGAAAGTTCGTTTTCGACCGTAAAACAACAAGCATTATCCTCCATAAAAAAATAACAAAAGCAACAATTAAAACAGATGCCCCCACAAAGCCCATTTCTTCCGCAATAGCGGAAAAAACAAAGTCCGTCTCCGGCTCGGGGAGAAATCCGTACTGTGTCTGAGTTCCGCTTCCTATTCCTTTTCCTAAAAGCCCTCCGCTTCCTATGGCGATCTGCGCCTGAGACTGCCCCCACCCGATTCCCTGAGGGTCAAGCTGGGGATTAACAAAGGCAATAGCTCTGTCTTTTTGATAGTCTTCCAAAAAAAACATCCATCCTGCAGAAAGCACTATTACTCCTGCAAAAAAAAGAACCAAAAAGTGCTTCAGCTTAATGCCTGATATGAGAAGCACCCCCATCCACATAATAATCAAAATAAGAGCGGATCCGAGATCCGGCTGGCGGAAAATAAGAAACGCAGGAATGGCTACATAAATTCCCGAAAGAATAATATGGGAAAACTTATACATCTCTACATGCCGTGTAGAGAAGTATTTGGCGAGTAAAATAATAATCACAATCTTAAAAATCTCTCCGGGGTCCAGCAGAAAATCGCCTATCCTGTACCATCTTTGCACCCCCCTTATGGTCGGAGCAAAAAGAAAAAGCCCGTAAAGTGAGAGAAGAGAGAGAAAGTAGAGCACAAGAATAACATAAGAATTTTCCCGAAAAGATCTCCAGTCTACAAAAGAAACGAAGAACATTACCACAAATCCAATGGCAACAAAAACTATTTGCCTTACATAAAGAGCCGGATTTGAGCTATAAATAGAAAGGATACCTATTGCGGAAATAAGCAAAGCGGAAAATATCAACACATAGTCAAGCTCTTTAATTCTTTTTAGTATAATCTCCATTTTTTTAATTCCCCGATTAAATCTACCCCCTTCCCGCATTGCAGGGTCTGACCCTGCAATGCGATGTTTGGAGAGGTGTTTTTATCGAGGGGGATTAACCTTACACAGATTCAAAAATTCTTCTTCCGTAATAACTTTCACTCCCAGATCTTTAGCCTTTTCCAGTTTTGAGCCGGGATTTTCTCCGATAACCAAAAAAGCGGTGTTCTTTGAGACGGAAGAGGCGGGATGACCCCCGAGACGAGATATCATTTCTTCGGCTTCCTCCCTCTTTAGTTTTTTTAGCGAACCAGTAACAACAAATGTTTTATTTTCCAGCTTTTTACTCCTTTTTTCTCTTTCAATTACAACACCCGCTTTCTTTAACTTCTCTATAAGTTCTATATTCTTTTTATCTCTAAAGAAATTATAGACGCTTTTTGCTATAACAGGCCCAATATCATAAATATTCAAAATATCCTCTTCTGACACTTTTATAATATTTTCCAATGTAACAAAATGATAAGACAACTCACGGGCCGAACCTTCTCCCACATAAGGAATAGAAATTGCCTGTAAGAATTTGGAAAGAGGAATTTTTTTCTTTTCTTTTACCGCCTTAATAATATTTTTTGTTGATTTCTCGGCAAATCTCTCAAGCGGCAAAAGATCTCCCTCTTCAAGAAAAAAGATATCAGCCGGATCGGAAATAATCTTTTCTTCTAAAAGTTTATCCACAGCCTTTTCTCCAAGACCGTCAATATCAAATCCTTTTTTAGAGATAAAATGGTAAACCCTTTCCGCTCTTGTTCCTTTGCATCTCTTGCTCTTACAATACCACCTCGCCTCGCCTTTAGGACGAATAAGCTTACTTTCGCAAAGAGGACATCTTTCCGGAAACTTTATTTTTTTCTCTTTTCCCGTACGAAGTTCCGTAAGGGTTTTTATCACTTGGGGAATAACATCTCCCGCTCTCCCGACCACCACCGTGTCTTCTATTTTTATCTCCAACCGTTCAATTTCATCTTCGTTGTGAAGAGTTGCTCGTGAAACGGTTACTCCTCCAATGGAAACGGGATTTAAAATCGCCACCGGTGTAATTGCCCCCGTTCTCCCAACTTGAAAATGCACATCTTCAATTGTGGTGGTTCCTTGTTCCAAAGCAAACTTATAAGCGATTCCTCCTCGAGGAGCTTTCCCCGCTACACCAAGATCTTCAAAAACACGGTTCTTGTTCACAAAAACGGCAATACCGTCTATCTGATAAGAGTATCCGTCTCTCGCTTTTTCAACTTCTTTGTAAAATGAGAAAACTTCTTTTAAATTCTTGCAATACTTTTCTTTATCTACGGTTTTAAATCCCAAGTTCCGCAGAA
>PWKU01000037.1 GCA_003559635.1 Candidatus Nealsoniibacteriota bacterium
AAGAGGAAGTGGTTGAACGTTACCATGGCACTACTTCCCAGGTTAAGGGTTACAAAGCGGTTGGCAAGAATTTCCGGAACGTAATCCATTGCCGGCATGGTGTCGTTGAACGCTTTATGGTCAGCAATTATCCCTCCTATGTTGTTGTAATCAGCATCTACAAGTGTATATTCTATGTTTTCGCTGTACGGATCCATGGCTGCATCCATCTTATCATAAAGGTCAGCGTTTGGATCACAAGCAGTGAGCAGCACAATTACAGCCGTTATGACTGGATAAATTAAGCTTTTTCTGTTTTTCATGTCTATAAAAGATTATGATTCATACAAATCGGTAATGATGACAGCCTGCTGTCAGAACCTTATGCGCAGGGATGTTGTCCACGATCGTCCCCAGCCATAGTAAACAAGGGCTGTATTATGATCGAATGACCGGCCATCTGTTGCGTCCCTTATGGCTTCTGTATTGAACACATTGTTTATATTTCCTATCAAAGTAGCGTTGAGCCCGGCAATTTTGAAGCGATACCTCAGGCTAACATCAAAGAGCTGGTATGAAGGCATTTGCCAAGAATCAGTACCCCTTGTGTCGAGGTCACCACGGTCTTCCACATTAAAGTCGGCATAAAGCCTGTCGAAATGGTTGCCATCGAAGCTGAGCCTTAAATTTGGCAGCACTTCGTAGCTGATACCAATGGCAGCGGTAGTTTGGGCAGAATTACCCACCATGAGTCCACCGGCATACACCTCAATGCTGTCAATAAACACCTGGCTCTCATCATATATTTCGGCAATGAGGTCATCCTGCCAGTGCCAGTCACCTATTGAGAACATGCCCCTGACCTCAAGTTTTGGGTTAGGCCTGAAGGTAAAATCAACTTCAACACCTTGGTGCAATGCATTCAAACCAGTGATGTTTGCAATCACACCCTGCCCCAGGTTCCTGACAAGTGCTTTATCGAGCCATTCGGTACGATAAAGAATGAGGTTGGCGGCTATAATGGGTGTCCTTAAACCATATCCAACTTCTGTTGAGAACACCCTTTCGTGCTGAACACCGATGTTTGGCACATTGGTAAACCCTACATAAGCAAACCTGAAGAAAGGCGCACGCGTAAAGTAGCCCAGATTGGCAAAAACATTATGGTATTCGGTTAAGTTGTAATTGGCGCCACCTTTTAAGCTCCATGCCAGGAAGTTTTGCCAATCGCCCCGTTGGGGTGTCATGGCCCTCCTGTTCACTATGTCGTAATAAAGGTCCATGTATGCTTCATATGATTCTTGATCACCTTGCTCCAATGCACTTTCGGCCTGTGCTTTATATCCGTCTGCTTCTTCCTGGAGGGCAAGCCGCGTGGGCGAGTCGTCATCATAATACAAGAAATAGTCGGTACGGCGATAACTGGTGTTTGAGAGCGATGCGGATACGAACGCTGAATAGTCGTCTGTGGTGTATTCAGCCTGCCCAAAGATACCTGCCCAGGCTACTTCACCGAGATCGTGGTAACCGATTTTATCCCCTTCTTTCAATCGCTCCGAACGAGGTCTGTTTACATCATTGAAATCCTGGTAATGGCTTCCACCGAGCAGCTTGGTGATGTCCTGGTAATGATAGCCCCGGTAATACCTCAGGTCGGCACCACCGGTAAAAGTGTAGTTTCCGTGTTCTGTTTGCATTGTTGAGAGGATGCCATACCAGTCGTGTTCGTTAACAGCCCTTCCTATGATGGCTCGCGAGCCGGTGGGAGAGAGGGCATTTTCGGCCACTACGGCATCAAAATCGAGGTAACCATCGGGTGTCAGCTTGGTTTGATCCGTTGGCAGGCCGGAATCCCTGTTGTATTGCAGCCAGCCGCTATCAGGTCCAAGCGTGCGGCGCCCACCACCAGAAGAGATTGAAACGTATGCTGCCGTTGACAGGGTGGTAGCCGGTGTGATCGACCAGTAATGGTTTAACGATATTTGTGGTTTGTGGTACTCGTTATAGGAAGCAGTAAATTTTTCACCATTCAGAATACCCAGGGAAGGGTTGTATCGTATGCCGCTGGGATGATCCCTGTAGGTTTGGATACGTTGCCGTGGCCATCGCTGGTTGTGCCACTGCGGTGCACCAAAAGCGGTAAACGACAGGCTGTGATTTCGATTAATTCGTTTGGAGATGTTAACGAAATAAGACCAACCCTCGAAGTCAAGGCCATCCACAAAACCTTCGCCTGTCCGGCGTCCGCCAAGTGCCGTAACGGCCCAGCCGTTGTCGAGCAAACCTGTTGAAAAGCTAAGCGACTCCTGGCGGTAACCGTCATGGCCAACACCGTATAATATTGTGCCACCCTGGCGGGCTTCGGTTGACTGGGTGATGATGTTTATGGTTCCGCCAACCGAGCTGATAGCCAAACGCGATGCACCCAATCCACGCTGTACCTGCATGGTTTGGGTTACATCTGCCAATCCGGCCCAGTTCGACCAGTAAACCCGGCCATTCTCCATGTCGTTAACAGGAACCCCGTTGATCAGCACCCCAATGTTGTTGGAGTCGAACCCCCGCATGTTGATACGGCCATCTCCAAAGCCACCGGCTTCCCTGGTTGCGTAGACACTGGGCGTCGATTGCAGTATCTGCGGGAACTCCTGGGTGCCCAGCCTCTCTGTTATAGTCTCTGACGAGATGTTGGAAATCGCCACAGGTGTTTGCCGGTCGCGGGCAAAAGAAGAAACCACCATCACCTCCTGCAATCCAATCATCTCTTGCTCCAGTGTGACATTTATTAGGCTTTCCTGGCCAACAACTACGCGTTGTTCACCATATCCAATATAGGTAAAGAGCAATACGGGGTCTTCGATATCAGAAGGAATTCTCAAACTGTATTGACCGTTAATGTCAGTAACGGCTCCTATGGTGGTCCCTTCCAGGCGAACTGTAACGCCCGGCATTGTTTCTCCATTTACATCAGTTACTGTACCTCTTACCTCTGATGGTTGAGCCTGCCCTATGAGCAGGGCAGGCAGGAGAAACAAAAACATGATAAATACTATGATGTTTTTATTCATAATTTTCATGATATGAAGAGTTAATAATAATTACTGACTAAGCAATTCAGCAGATGTTACCTGGTGATCTGTATTTTCCGGGTAACCACCTTGTTGTCCATCACGATGCGGAGCAAATACATGCCGTGGTTCAAACCGTTAACATCCAAAGTTACCATTTCGGCACCACCGGCATTAATTTCCCTGATGAGCTGGCCGCTAATGTTATAGATACCTACTATGTCGATTTTTGAATCCGTGCTTTCAACATTGATCTGTGAACTGGCAGGGTTTGGATACACACTGATTTCGGCGACCTCGGGGGTAATGACCTGAACTGGTTCAGGATCCATGAAGTCGGCAAGCATGCGTGGCTGCAGTCTTACTACTTCATGTCGCTGATGGAGTACACCTATAATGTCTTTGGGAGTATCCGGAACTGGTGTGCCAAAGTAATCGAATAGGTCTGCTGAATTGGGTGTTCTTATTAAACCCTCAGCTGTATCATCATAAATATAATATGATGCATTATGGGTAAAGTCCGGTGGGCTCTGATCTAAATCAAAAGATACTTTTCTGACCACTACAAGCATACCCTGGTCTTCAAACGGAATTTCGTCGCTATCGTATTCAATGTCGACCAAAGTAATTTCGAGAGGTTCAACAGTATTCTCATGAGAGGTAGCATCTCCGGGATCTTCTGTTGGCAGGATTTGTAACATGTTTTGGAATACGCCGAGGTTGCCTGTAAAGCCAGTTATGCCATCATAAAGCTGGTATTCTGTAGTAACAATACCGGGGGCATCGTCTACAAGCAAGGCACCAGTTTCGTCCTGGACGTAAAACTGGCCTCGGTAAGCAGTTTGAAGGCATGTAATAAATACTTCTCCTGTGATGCGGTAAATTAGGTCGGGACTGATGGTTTGTTCTTTGAATGCTGCAATGTTTGGTACCTCAATGGCTTCGGGAGCAAAGTCGATGATCAGGTCGTATATCCACCAGCGGTGTGCGAATTCGCCACTGTAATTGAAGGCCAGGTAAACCACTTTTCCAGCATAATCGCCGAGGTTTACCATAGTTTCTTTTGGGTTGTCGATGCCAATGTTGCCTAAAGACTCATACAATTCATTAAAATGGCCATGTTCGGGATTTCCGCTGCCTGTGGAGATCAAAACTCCGCTGTAACCATATTCAGCCATAAACTGGTTTCTTTCGAGGAAGTTGAGCAAAAGAATTTCATCTTCGGGCAAGTGGATCTGGGGTGTAATGAGCCACGAGTCGGCCATCTCTCCGGCAGCCGTGTAATTGTGATAGGCTTGTTCGTTTTGAAGTTCCCATCCACCAGCGCCCAAAGCAAAATGGTTCCATCCTTGCGGCGGAAAGTCGGGGGCATCAAAGCTTTCTTCCCATGGAAACTCGGCAACCATGTCAGGATCGATTTCAACCATCACAACCACCTTGGTTTGATCACCATCTACCACACTGACTACGCCCTGGTTGATATGATACCCGGCTTTTGTGGCAGTGTATGGATGAGAGCCCACCGGTACTTCCGGGAAATGATAGGGTGAGGCATCGATGGTTTCGCCCCTGAAGGTGAGGCTCACGCCATCTACAGCATTATCCTCTTCATCAATAAACTCGAATGTAACGGCATAAGTTGTCAGTGCTTCAATGTCGCCCCAGTTCCTGGCAGTAAGAAAATCGCCTTCATTTCTCGA
>PWKU01000013.1 GCA_003559635.1 Candidatus Nealsoniibacteriota bacterium
AAAGAAGCTTCTTTAAATGAACGGGGGAAAGAGGAGGATCTGTTTATTTCTTATGAGGGAGAGGGAGGAGAGAGGGATGAAAGAATATCGTTTGCTTATGGCAACTATCTTGTTGCGGAATCCCCGCCATTTTTTATTCAAACTCAAGTTTTAGGAACAAGGTTTAAGGAAGGAAGAGATAACATAATGTCTTACAGAGTGGAAAGTGGAGACAACGTTTCTATTATAGCGGATAAATTCGGAATTAGCGAAGATACTATAAGATGGGCCAATGACATAACGGGAAATACCGTTGAAGAAGGCGATGAATTACTAATACTTCCTATTACGGGAGTTATGTATTATATAGAAAGGGGTGATACGATTAGTGAAATAGCAAGCATGCATAAAACAAAGGCGGAGGGCATTATTGACTTTAATGAGATTAAGGATGAAACAATAATTGCGGGAGACAGAATTATTGTTCCGGGAGGAACACCGCCACCTCCCCCACCCCCCGCCAGAGTGGCGAGACCGTCAAGCAGAGTGGTACAGTCTTCTTTTATTAATCCTGTTCCGGGCGGAAGAGTTACTCAGGGGGTTCATCACTATAACGCCGTAGATATTTATCAGCCATGTGGGTATCGAGTTGTTGCTGCTGCCTCAGGAAGAGTTACGGAAGTTAGCATTGGCACTTGGGCTGGCGGAGCGGGTAATTTTGTAAAGATAGATCACGGAAAAGTAGTCGCAATGTATGCGCACTTAGAGAGAGTCCATGTTTCACGAGGAGAGTATGTTTCTCAGGGAAGGCAGATTGGCACGGTTGGTAATACAGGAAGAACGGTAGGAAGAACAGGGTGTCACTTACATTTCGACATTCTTTCGCTAAGAACCAGAAATCCGTTTGCCGGCTTTCCGGTGGGCTCTATACCATAAAAAAAAGAGGAGACAATCCTCTTCCTTTTTATCTTTTCCCGGTATTGATGATTTACTTGCTGCAGTTTCTGCAGTTTTTTGTTTCGGGAGTGATTAACAATCTTTTGTGAACAATTTCTTTTCCGCACCCTTCACAAATTCCGTATTTCTTTTTTTTAATTTTTGTTAAAGCGTCGTTGATGTTTTTAAGTTTGACCTCCAGGGCATATTCAACTGGAAGGAGGGAGGAGTATTCTTCTACTTCATCGGCTCTTTCTTCCATATTACTCCCTTCTATCTTGGGGAAAATAGTATCCCAATCACCCTCGGGCTTATCA
The DNA here is from genome assembly GCA_003559635.1 of Candidatus Nealsoniibacteriota bacterium. Taxonomy (GTDB): domain Bacteria; phylum Patescibacteriota; class Minisyncoccia; order Minisyncoccales; family PWPS01; genus PWHW01. The sequence continues at coordinate 1,233 of PWKU01000013.1, forward strand.
TCTTTCTTGGCAAAACGACGAAGAGTCTCTTCCAGAGACTTTTTGTTTTCTTCTAGATTTTTCTTGAGCGTGTCAATTTGTTTTTTAGTCATTTTTATTATCTACCAAAGTAATAATATCTCTCAATAAGCACTCTAATACTATCTAAAGAAGTTGCAAAAAGCAAGCGATCGTCGGTTATTGTGTAGTAAAGGCCCATTCCTCCTCCTGCTTCACTATAGCGAATAGGAAAAGAAGTTGGCATATCTCCTTTATGGGTCGTATTGGAGAATTCTCTGGATTCGGTAGTTTGTATATCCCAAAAATTGAAAAAGGAGCGAAAGTCTCTCATCATTGTGTTTTCCCAGGGGCGCATAATTGTCCATTCCACATCATCGCGGACACTTCTATCAAAGCTGACAGCAAAAACAAATTTACCGGTTGTTTCTCTTGTATAAACAAAAAGATTGAAATCTCTTTCTATTTTGTCAAAGAAATTTTCAGGAAAATCTATTTCAAAGATTTTGAAGAAGTCCTCCAAATCGGTTATCCGTGCATTTCTTACTCCCTCTCTTTGATCTTCTATAATAATACGCACCATTTCTCCACTTTTCTCTTCGCGAGCGATTCTTCTCAAATACGACAAATATTCTTCGTCAGCTGTTATCGGAAAACGTAGAATGCTGTCTCTTTCCGGATACATTCTTACAAGAGGCTGGGTGGCTCTGGGAGCATAAACCTCGTGAACAATAGTGGTTGGACTTATAGGTCTTAACTTGGGAACAAAAAAAGCGCGGTAGAGAATTGTAACAGATGTTGCGGTAATGGAAACAAGCACAAGAGTGATAAAGATCCGCATCCACAATTTCGTCTCTTCTGGCGGTTTTTGAGGAATATTTGCTACTATATTTGGAAGGGGTTCATTCTTGGGAGGAGAGGTAGTTTCTTTATCTTGAGCCTTCTCGGTTGTTACGTCCTCTCGGACAACGTTGTTTAGGATGTCTGTGGAACTTAACCCTCTTTCTTTTTCAGCATCAAAAAAATCCGCTTTATGGGGGTTTTGTTTTTTTATTGCTTCGAGAATTTGATCATCGTTCATTCCTCTTTCTCTTGCTTTTTTTATGGATTCTGAAAAGTTCATTTCATTTAGAAAAAGTTAATAGCCAAAAGAATGAAAGCGACTAAGAATAATAAACCAACAGCGATAATTAGGGGAAAGGGGAGTTTTGGCTTTGGATTGTCGCTTAAATTTTTTATCATTTCTTCATTAGATGATTCTAAGGGCTCTTGAGAGCCGGAAAAGAAGCCATTTTCTTCCAAGCTTTCTCCTCTCTCTCTTGCCTCTACCCTTTTCAAAAAACTGTCCCTTATCTGCTCTTCTCTTTCTTGAGAGTCTTTTGTTAAAACGGTTTTTCCACTACCCTTGGCGGGGTCGTCTTTTAAAGAAGGGGGAGGTGAAAGAGGAGATGAAGGGGCAGGTGATGATGGAGAGGGGGGGGTAGATAATGTTGAAGGAGGAGAAGAAGGGGTTGGTGGAGTGGTTGGAAAAGCGGGAGATTCTTCGCCTGCAGGCGAATTTTGCTTGATAATTTCGTTCAAAATGTCGGTTGGGGACGCTCCTCTTTCAGTCGCTTTATTAAAAAAAACTTCTTTGTCGGGGTTTTGTTTTTTGATTTCTTGTAAAATTAAACTGTCCGAAACATTCTTTTCTCTGGCAGATTTAATTGATTCAACAACTTTCATAAGTTTGATGTTTAAAAGCTAAAATCAAGATCGGAAAGGTTTTTACCATCGTCTTTTTTATTATCTTTTTTATCTTCTTTTTCTTCTTCTCCAAACTGGAAATCAAGATCGGAAAGGTTTTTACCATCGTCTTCTTCCTTCTTTTCGGGGATAGGTTCCGGTTTGGGAGAAGGCGTAGATCTACTTTCTTCGTCTTTACTCTTTTCTTCTGTCACGAAAGTTTCTTCAGGAGCGTTCTTTTCCTTGCTTTCCGCATCCCTTTCTGTCGGCTCTTTATTGTCGGTCAGAGAGAAATCAAGGCCAAAAGAGGGATCACTATCTTTCGAGGACTCTTCCGGCTTTTGCAATTCTTCCTTCTGTTCTTCTTCTCTTTTTGGTTGAGGTGAGGGCTCTTTGGCCGGTGTTGCTGTTGCTGGTGGCTTTTTCTCTTTTTCGGGAAGAGGCCTTTCTTGATATGTGCGAGAGTATGTTTTCTTTTCGACATCTTCTCCCTCTTGTTCTAAAGCGAAATTAATTTCGTCGAGTTCTTTTATTATATTTTCCTCTCTTTCGATGATTAAATCAACCTCCTTTTCTTCTTTCTCTATTTCTTTTAGCTTTTCTTCTGCCTCCCACCTTTCTCTCTCCAAGATTCTTCTTTCTGACTCGGCTTCCCACCGTTTTTTCTCTACCTCTCTTTTCTCCTTCAAGTCCTCAACAAAGTGTTCTTCTTCTTCAAGTTTTTTTTCTGTGTTTTTTATTTCCTCTTCCTTGTTTTTGATTTCTTCAAAAGAACCTTCTTCTTTTTCTCTTCTGGTTGCTAATTCTTCCCGCTTTCCTTCAAGGGCGCCGCGTATTTCCCGAACTCTGTCTAGCTCTTTTTCTCTTTTCTTCTTCCGCTGTCTTAAGCCGATAGTCTTTCGCTTCTCTTTGAGTTCGTTGTCACGTGTGTCTAGTCCCTCTTGCTCATTTAAAAGTTGTTGAAAGTGGAGCTCTACATTTTCTGCCTTCTTCTTAATCTGGTCTATTTGTTCTTGAAGATCCCATTTTTCCTTCTCTACATCCTTTCTTTTATCTTCTATCTTCCAATGTTCTTTACCTATTTCTCTTCTTTCTTCAGAACTCTCGGCTTTTTCTTTTCTGGCTTCAATTTCTTTTTCGATTTCTTCTACCTCGTTTTCACGGGCAAGGATTACATCCATTTTTTCTTGAAGATGATTCTCTTTTTCTTTTATGCGAGCTCTTTTCAATCCGAGCTCTCTTTTTTCTTCGTCCAAGAATGTTTTTCTTAGCTTTATCCTGTCTCTTTCTTCGTCTATTTTGATTTTTTCTTCTTTCCTTGCAAGGTTCTCTTTTTTGTTCTTGATAGATTCTTCCTTGTTGACAAGATGGCGGTATTTTATTTCTATTTCTCTTCTTTTTGCTTTTGGAGCATTCAACTTTTCTCGTATTGACCAGATTTCCTTTTCGACTTCCTTTGCCTCTTCTTCCAAAGACCATCTTTTCTTCTCTACTTCTTCTTTCTCGGAGGCATTATAAGTAATTTTTTCTCTGGCTTCGACATTTTTCTTCTTCTCTCGTATGTCTCTTTCTTGGTCCTTTACCGTAGACAGGTCCTTCTCAATTCTTTCTTCTTCTCTTTTCCACTTGTCAATTTCAAGCTCAAGGTTTTTTTTGATTTTTAATATTTTAAAAAGATTTTGGTCCAGTGTTTCTCTTGTTATGTTAATTTTGTCGAGAAGAAGTTCACGGTTCTTCTGGGAACGACTAATTTCCTCTTCTTTCTCTTTTATTTTTCCCTCGTTTAT
>PWKU01000049.1 GCA_003559635.1 Candidatus Nealsoniibacteriota bacterium
AAAAAGAGATATAAAATTTGAAATATTTTTAAGCAGACTTTAAAGCGGGAAAAACTAGCTTTCAAAAAGGAGGGCTGTTTTTTTATAGTCAAATTCTATGCTAGAATAGAGAAACATTTAATTTCAAAGTATGTTTGAATTCGCATCTTTTTTTATTGTTATTATTACCGCACTTGTCTTTTCGCAGGTTTTCGGCCGTTTCCATGTTCCATGGATAATCGCTCTTATTATCGGCGGAATGATAGTGGGTCCTCACGGACTAAGAATTGTAACGCCGGACGCCACTTTAGAGTTTTTTAAGAATCTCGGCCTTATTTTCTTAATGTTTATGGCCGGATTGCATGTTCGTTTCTCAGGAATAAAGCTGGTCTGGAAGGAATCTTTTTTAATCGCCGGAATGGCAGGAGCTTTTTCTTTTTTTGTTGGAACGGGTGTTGGCCTTTTATTGGGTTACACCTCTGCTGTCTCGATTCTAATCGGAATAATCTTTATCTCCTCTTCAATCGCTGTTCTCATACCTTTCCTTGAAAAAAGGGGATTGCTTTATTCACGCATAGGGCGTACGGCAGTTTCGGCAATAATGATTCAGGATATTGCCAGTCTTGTCTTTCTTGCAATAGCCCTGCAATATCTTTTCTCCACTACGTCACTTCCTCTCCCTTTATTCGTCATCATTTTTATTATCACTCTCTTTATAATAGGTGTTGTGAAGTGGGGGATTCCTCGGTTACAAAAGGCACTTACTCATCCCGAAGAAGAAAATAAAGATATTTTTGAAAAGGATCTTCGTCTGGTTGTTGCTGTTCTTGTAGGAATGGTTATTATTTCAGAAGCCTTAGGCTTGCACTCTATAATTGGCGCTTTTTTTGCAGGAATTATCCTTTCAGAAGCTATTAAAGGAACTTCTTTGAAAGAAAAAATTCACGTGCTTGCTTATGGCCTTTTTATACCGATTTTCTTCGTAGTTCTGGGGACACAAACAAATTTAATGGTTTTTTGGGAGGCAGGTGAAGCGATTACCATACTTTTGGTAGTCATTTCCGCCTCTGTAGTTTCTAAGTTCTTTGGCGGGTGGGTGGCTGCCCGTTTCGCGGGCTTTACCGGTTACCAGAGCGTTTTTCTGGGAACAGTGGGCATTCCTCAACTATCCACCACACTTGCTGTGGTCGCGGTTGGACAGCATCTTAACATACTCGATCCGAACCTCGTCACAACACTTATCTTTTTAAGCATTATTACCACTTTTGCCGGTCCTGTTCTCTCTGGCTGGATTTTTAGAAAGATTAAGAAGGAACAGCTCGCACGAGAGATGAAAATGTATTTTTCCCCCACGGTAACAAAAGAGTATGTGAAACAGGAACAAAACAAAGAGAGTTTTAATGTGGCGGAAATTATTGATAGGGTCGTTATTAACGAAACCAAACATATGTCCGGATCTCTTTATATTGCCGAACTCGGAGGGGGAGCTCATCCTGACAGATATCATAATCTCTTCGAAAGGCTACTTGAAAAACCCGGCGGACATCTTGACTGGGTTGATTCTTCTTTGCATATGATTAAGCTTGCCGAGAAAAATATTTCTACTGAAGAATACAAAGCCCGAAAAGATGTTCTTTCTTTTAAAAATAGGGAAATTACCGAATATCTTTCAGTTCTTGAGGACGAGGATCTTGATATTGCAATAATGAAAGATGTAATCGATCATATTGAAGACTTGAATGAGCTTTTTACAGCTCTTGCTACCAAGCTCAAGAAAGGAGGTAAGCTTATTGCTACGGTTGATACAAGGTCTAATCTGGAAAGTTTTTCGTCTAACGCCCGCTATCTTTATAAGGGAGAAGAGTTCCCTGATAACGAAACCAGAAAGCTCGAGGATGGAGATAAGATTACGGCCAAATTTTTTAAAGAGTTTGGAAACCCGCATTCCGGATATATAGAGGGTGCGGAAATAGTGAAATATTTTCACTCCGTAGAAAAAATTAAGGACTTGGCTGCTTCTCACGAATTTGATATTTTTATTGGTGATTGGAAAGAGATTATTTCCGAAAAGGAAGAAAAAGAAATTTTTACCTTCGAGCAGGAAATCTTGGTATTAACAAAAAATAAATTTTAATGATTGATAAAGATGAAATACAAAATGATGAAGAAGAGTTTTTTGAAGAAGACCATTCTTTCTTCAGGCCTACACCGCTAAGAATCTTTTTAGCGGTAATTCTAATTGCTTCATTGATTTATATTTCGGGAGTCAGAGAATATTTCTTTTTCCGAAAAACTCCAACCTCGGTTGAATTCACCTCTCCAAAACCTCTGGAGGATACGGAAGAGATTACGCTCCCGGTCTCTGTGTTTGTGATAAGGGAGGGAGATTTTAAGTCCGAAAGAACCGACGAAGAAATAGCGCATATTTTAAAGAACGGGTTTCGTGTCTTTGAGGTAGCAAATATTAATTTTGAAAAACAGATGGTTGTTGAGCTACATACAGAGAGCAAGGATTTCTTGAGAGATCATGCTTCTTTTTTGAGAGAGTTGGACAAATATGACAAAAACAAAATTAATATTTTTTTAACGGGTCACTTAGGGGGAAGCAACGGCATTGCTTATACAGGGCGAAATTCCTTGGCTGTTGCGGACTATGTTACTTCTCATGATTACCGTGTTTTAGCCCACGAAATAGGCCATATTTTGGGACTTGGTCACAGTAACCACCCTTCTTCGGTTATGTATTCAGGGTCTTACGGAACCACATTTTCTCCCGAAGAAATTTCAATTGTCAGAAAAAACGCTAAAAACTTAGACATCTAGTTAAAGCCCACACGAAGCGCTTTTTTTATAAAGTTGGCATTAACTTTTTTTTGTGATATATTATCGATGATGAGATTCCAAAAGTTTTTTACCTTTTTGATGGTTGTCTTTTTCGGCGCAACTCTATTTGTGACCGGTTTTTATTTTGGGAGAGGCGACAAAATTATCATTGACCCTTCCGAAAGAATTGACTTTTCTCTTTTCGGAGAAGTTTATTATCTTCTTGAACAAAATTTTCCGGGCTTTAAACAAGTAAGTGACCAAGAACTGGAATATGGAGTCGTCAGAGGATTACTTGACGCCCTTGGTGACCCTCATACATCTTTTTTCGATCCGGAAAAAAGTAAAATATTTCTAGAGGATGTTGCCGGAGAATTCCAGGGAGTGGGCATTGAAATTGGAATAAGAGATAATAATCTACAGGTTATTTCCCCATTAAAAAATACCCCCGCCTATCGCGCGGGATTGCGAGCCGGAGACATCATTTTAACTATTGACGAAGAATCGGCCGAAGGCATCTCTCTTGAGGAAGCAGTTGTAAAAATAAGGGGACCGGAAGGAGAACCTGTGACGCTTGAAATTTTCCGAGATAACGAATCCAAGGAAGTTACAATTATTCGAGAAACAATTAAAATACCTTCTCTTGAATGGGAATTGATTAACGAAGATATTGCTTACATTCAATTTTTTCACTTCCATGAAAATATTAGCTCTGATTTTGCTAATATAAGCAGAGATGTTTTAAATTCTCCCGCGGAAAAAATTATCCTTGATTTAAGAAACAATCCCGGCGGATTGTTTAGCGCGGCCATTAGTATCTCCAGTAAGTTTATTGAAACAGGAGAGGTGGTTGTAATTGAGACAGGAACAGGCGAGGCTGAAGATGGAAATTTCCTGAGAACAACAAGAACGCCGCCTATTTTTCTTGATTATCCGGTTGTTGTCCTAATTAATGAAGGAACGGCTTCCGCGTCGGAAATTCTTGCCGGAGCTCTACGCGACCAACGCGATATACCGATTATCGGCATGAATTCCTTCGGTAAAGGATCAATACAGCGAATGCACTCTCTGGGAGACGGTTCCGTGGTTAAAATTACTGAAAAATACTTCCTAACGCCAAAAGGGGAGAAAATTGATGGTGAGGGTATTTCCCCCGACTTTGAAGTAGAAATTACCGAAGAAGACATTGAAGCAGAAACCGATCCGCAGCTTGAAAAAGCAATAGAAATAATACGGGAGAAGGAATAAACAGGAGTCGTAATAAATTATATAATATAAAGAACATATGAAAGTAATACTTCTCGAAAATATTAAGAATCTTGGGAAAAAGCATGAAATAAAAAACGTTTCCGACGGATACGGAAGAAACTTTTTACTAAAGCAGGGCCTTGCAAAGATTGCAACCGAGAGCGAGGTTGCGGTGATTGAAAAAGAAAAAAAGGCAGAGGAAACTGCACTGCAAAAGATGGTAGAGAAAGAGCAAGAAATTGCGCAAAAAATAAAAAACCTTTCTCTCAACATAAAAATGAAGATTGGTGAAAAAGGAGAATTGTTTGAATCCGTCAATGAACAAAAAATCGCAGAAAAGCTCACACAAGAAGGATTTGAGGTTGATAAAGAAAAAATCGTACTGGATAAGCCAATTAAGGAGCTGGGGGAACATACTGCTTTAATAAAGTTCAAGCATGCCGAAGACGCAGAAATAAAAATAAAAATAACCGAAGAAAATTAGAAAATATGAAGCGAAAATATATTTTTGTCGTTGGCGGTGT
>PWKU01000017.1 GCA_003559635.1 Candidatus Nealsoniibacteriota bacterium
ACATGAATGAAAAGTATGAAATGTGGAAAGACCTTCGGTGGGCGTGGTATTTGGAATATGGTATTTCCGAAGAGAGGCTCAAATGGTACAAACATGAGGTGCTTGCCCACTACGCTTCGCAAGCATACGATATAGAATTTAATTTTAACTGCCTTGGCGGTTACAAAGAAGTAGAAGGTATTCATACCAGAGGCAACTGGGATCTTTCACAGCATTCAAAGCATTCGGGCGTTGAACTGACTTATACTGATGAAAAGACAAATGAAAAGTTTATTCCTCATATTATGGAAACTTCCGCCGGCCTCAATCGCCTATTTTTGATGTTTATCGATAGTAGTTATACGGAAGAAAAAGTGGGAGAAGAAGAGAGGATAGTTTTAAAAATAGATAAAAGATTATCCCCTATTAAAGTAGCCGTTTTTCCCTTGCTTAAAAACAAAACCGAACTAGTAAAGGAAGCACAAAAAATTCATGGAGTGCTCAAGAAAAGATGGATGAGCGAGTTTGGCATAAGTGGAAGCATTGGTAAAAGATACAGAAAACAGGATGAAATAGGAACGCCATACTGTGTTACTATTGATTTTGATTCTCTCTCGGACAAATCGGTAACCATAAGAGAGCGAGACACTATGAAACAAGAAAGAGTAAAAATAGAAGATTTAGAGAAATATCTTTCGGAAAGACTGGATTAGTTTACGTTTCTTTTCTGATAAGGTGGTAGTGTATATATTTATAAATCTCTCCCAAGAAGAATATTGAGGAAGAAAGGACTATGAGAATAAATACTTCCATATAGCTGATAGTTTCAAAATCAAAAACTCCTTGGAAAAATGGTATTCTAATCACTGCCACTTGTAAGACCAGAGCAACCACTATAGCAATAATTAGATACATGTTTTTAAAGAATCCTATCTTAAAGACGGAGCGCTTCATATCTCTCATGTTGAGCGCACGAAAAAGTTGCGTAAAAGCCATCACGCTGAATGCGGCCGTCCTGGCCTTTTCAACACTCTGCTCCTGATAATAACTAAATACAAGAAAGGTTATCGTAGCCATAACGACTGCTGTCAAAATTAAAATCGGTAAAGCATCTTTGGCTAAGATTCCTTCTTTTTTGTCTCTCGGTTTTTCTTTAAGTATGTTACTGTGCCCCGGCTCGGCGGCAAGAGGTGCTCCCGAAAATCCATCGGTAATCAAATTAAGCCACAAAATCTGTGTCGGCAGAAACGGAAGCTTGCCAAGTAAAAGAAGAGAAGCAATAATCGTTATATATTCCGCAAAATTCGTACTTATAAGCATTGTGCTTGTTTGTTTTGTGTTCCGAAAAACAATTCTTCCTTCTTCTATCGCGCTAACAATAGAAGCAAAATTATCATCAGCAAGAACTATTTCTCCCGCTTCTCTGGTAACATCCGTCCCCATAATCCCCATTGCTATTCCTATATCGGCTTGCTTTACCGCCGGAGCATCGTTGACCCCGTCTCCGGTCATCGCCACCACCGCACCATTTTTTTCCTGCAGAGTTTTTGCGATTTTTAATTTCATATGAGGTGTAAGCCGAGCAAAGACATTCACCTCGGTGACTGCCTTTACAAACTCTTCTTCGGTCATTTTGGAAAGCTCTTTTTGGGTAAGAGCTTTTTCTTCCTTCTCTCCGATAAGTCCTATTTCTCGTGATATTGCCACCGCCGTTCCGATGTGATCTCCTGTTGTCATTATAACCCTTATCCCGGCTCCTCTCGCCTTGGAAATAGCTTCCTTTACTTCCGGTCTTGGCGGATCAACTATTCCTACCACCCCAACTAAAATGAGATCTTTTACTTCCTCTCTCTTTATCTCCTTCTCTTCTTTTTCAGCATCCTTAAAGGCAAGGCCTATCGTCCGCATCGCGTTGTCCGTCATCCCCTCTACCCTTTTTAGTATTTCTTCTTTTTCTTCTTCTGTAATTTCTCTTGTCTCATTCTCCGTCTGAATGTAACCAACCGATTCCATTATCTCTTCAGGAGCGCCCACCACATAGAGTTGCTTTTGTTCTTTTTCTAAAAGAACAGAGAGAGAGGCCCTGTACTTTAATTTTGAATTAAAGGGCATATCGTCTATTTTCTGCTCCTTTTCATAAATTATCTCTTCACTAAGGCCCGCTTTCTGCGCAAGAACAACCAAAGATGCTTCTGTTGGGTCTCCAATAATATTATATTTTTCTTCATCCTCTTCTTTTGTTAGTTCCGCTTCATTACAAACACCCGCAATGTGAAGAAGCTTTTCGAGATTAGCTTTATCTAAGGGAGAAATCTTGTTACCATTTTGCAAAAAATCTCCCTCAGGAACCCATCCTTCTCCGGTAATGTCCACCTCTCCCCCCTCGGCAAGAATAATCTTTCTCACATTCATTGTATTCTGTGTGAGTGTTCCCGTCTTATCGGTTACTATGTGGTCGGTAACTCCCAAAGTTTCGGTTGCCGGAAGGCTTCTTATAATTGCGTTTCTTTTGGCCATTCTCGTCGCTCCAATTGCAAGTACAACTACAAGAATAGCCGGAAGTCCTTCCGGAATCCCAGAAACAAGTGCTGCAACGGCAAAAAGAAGAGACTCCTGGAAATTCTCCGACAAAGAAAGTATTTCTCCCAAATCTATATTTTGAATGTAAAGAGAAAGAATAAGAATCAGAAAGGCTCCAGTAAAAGCGAAGGCAGCCATTTGTTTTGCCAGCACACCTATTTTCTCTTCAAAATGTCCTCCCTTTTTTTTCACCTCGCCAATATCCTTCGCAATAGATCCGAAAGCTGTATTGCTTCCAGTAGCAATTACTACCCCCTTTGCTTTTCCCCCAGCGGCAAAAGTTCCCATCCACGCCATATTCTTTCTGTCTGCCAAATCGGTATCTTCCTCCACCACGCCGGTGTTCTTCCTTACGGGAACCGACTCACCTGTAAGTGATGCTTCACTGGTACGAAAGTCCTTGGCATAAAATAATCTCACATCAGCCGGAATACGAGCCCCCTCACCGAGAACAACGACATCTCCGGGAACAATGTGTTCCGCAGAAATTTCCAAAAGCCTTCCTCCCCGATAGACTTTAGCCTTCAAAACGACCATCTTTTTTAATGCTTCTATCGCCTTCTCCGCCTTATATTCCTGCAGAAAGCCCATAACGGCATTAAGAAAAATTACCGCCAAAATGACATAAACATCTATCATTTTGTTGAAAAAAAGAGATATTCCAGCAGCAACAAACAAAACATACACTAATCCGCTACGAAATTGTTTTAAGAAGATGAAGGCCGGATGAACTTTTTTCTGATCCTCAATTTTGTTTGAGCCATGCCGCTTTATACGTTCCTCAGCCTCCGCCTCGGAAATTCCTTCGTGGTGCGAAGATAATTTTTCAAAAACCTCTTCCGCTGTTTGTGAATGCCATCTGCTCATTTTATTGTTTTTCCTTTTTTATCTTTCCATTTTTTAATTTTTTCGTGATTCCCCGAGAGCAAGATTTTCGGAACCCTTCTCTTTACCCCATCTATTGTAACACTCTCCGGCTTTGTATACTGCGGATACTCCACAAAACCTTCTTCCTTTTTTCTCTCTTCTAAAAATTCCTTTTTCCCAACCACCCCGGGAACAAGCCGCGAAACCGTCTCCAGAACAATCATTGCCGGAAGTTCTCCTCCCATAAGAACATAGTTCCCAATTGATATTTTTTCGTCGGCGATATACTGTGCGACTCTTTCATCTACTCCTTCGTATCTGCCACAGATCATTATTACCTGCCGATATTCGGCAAAATCCGCCGCCTTCTTTTGATTAAACTTCTTTCCACGAGGAGTAAAAAGAATTATTTTCACACCTTTCCCTTCCGAATACTTTCTAATATCTGTAACAGCCTTGTATATCGGCTCCGCTTTCATCACCATTCCACTCCCTCCTCCAAAAGGCTTATCGTCCACTGTCTTATGAGGATCGGTAGTCCATTTTCTTAAATCATGAATATTTACCGTAATACGCCCATCTTCAAGAGCTCTTTTAATTAAGCTTTCCTTTAAAAAGGGGGTAAATAACGAAGGGAATATTGTAATAATGTCAAAACGCATAGTTGTAAATAAAAACGGCGCTATTCTAGATAATAGCACCGTTTAAAAAAAATGTGAAAGCTTTAGAGCTTGATATCTTCCAACCCTTCTTTCTTGTTATCAGAAGAATCTGACTTTGGTTGGTAAGAAGATCCACTTGGCTCAATAATTTTCAAATTGACCCTTGCTTTGTTTTTAAGGCCAATGATACGAACCAAGTTTCTGATTGCTCTTGCTGTTGATCCCTCCTTTCCGATAATTTGTCCCATATCGTCAGGATGAACCTTTAATGCAAGAAGCACTCCCATTTCGTCCACTTTCCTCTCAACCTCTACGGAGTCTGGATTGTCTACCAAGTTTTTCACAATAAACTCCAAGAAATCCTTATCAGAAGTTTCGTTAGTCATATTTTGTTGTTTTTATCGTACA
>PWKU01000039.1 GCA_003559635.1 Candidatus Nealsoniibacteriota bacterium
GAGAAACGGTTCATGTGCTAGAAGCGGGAGGATCCAGGGTTCGTCTGTCCCGCTTGCCGAGAATTTATTATGATGAGGGAATTTCGGCAAACAAAATAAAAAATCTGACTAATTTTTTAAACGATATTGACTAATTGAGAGGCTCTTATGTCCTCGTTTCTTTGGCTCTCACTTTGGAAGCGATAAGATAATCAAGGTCTTTGGGAAAGCCACTCCGATATTTTTTGGGTATCGGCTGTACGGCTTTTCGTGTTCAAGAGTACTATGGAGTACCGTCTTCCGTCGAAATCGAAAACTCCGGCAAAGGTGTTTCCCGCTTTGTTGGTAAAGCCGGTTTTTCCGCCTACGAAATTATCTACTTCGTGAAATAAGTTCAAATTCTTAAAGGTACATATCCAGTTGTACTCGGGGCATTTCCCGGGAAGTTGAAAGTTCTCTTCTTTTGTGATTTCCAATATTTCCGGATGATTTTTAGAAACATATGTCATTAGCTTGAGAATATCGGGAGCGGTTGAACGATTCAGGGAACTTATACCATGAGCATCAAAAAACTGAGTATTTTTCATACCGATTGCTTTTGCGGTTTCATTCATCTTTTTTAAAAATTCTCCCTCATTTAAAAAATGAGTTAAAGAGTGGACGGCGTTGTTTGTTGACTGTATGAGGCTGGCCTTCATCAAATCTCCCGCGGTTAAAGTTGTTCCGGCATATATTGCGGGAGATTGTCTCTGCCATGAATTGGGAAGAAACATCGCCGAGGTCAGGGTGATTTTTTGATTAATGTCGATGTTCTCTTGAGTGACAACAGCCGACATTACTTTTGTAATTGAGGCAATCGGATATGAGTGGTTATCATTTTTCTTCAGAAGAGTTTTCTCTTCCTGAATGTCGTAAACAAGGTATGAGAGAGGGCCTATCTTTTTCTCGATTTCAAATTTTTCTATATACCACTTTAGATAATCTAATCTTCTTCTGATAGCCTCGTATTCCTCAATCAGGATTTCTCTTTCCTCTTCTGAAAGACCGGAAGTGGATTCGGCTTGCAGAGGAAAAGGAGAGATTATAAGAGAGGTGAGTAATAAACAATAGAGTAATTTTTTCATTCTTTAAATTATTTAACGAATACTGTATAATTCCATCTCTAAAAGGTATCATAATTTTAAATTAAATAAAATACAACAAAATGTACGATTTAATTATAGTAGGGGGAGGACCTGCCGGGATTACGGCGGGAATCTATGCTTCTCGGAAGAGGCTAAAGGCCTTAATTATTACGAAAGACTTTATTGGACAGACCGGAGTATCGGGGGAGATTGAAAATTGGCCGGGGGAGAAAAGTATTTTAGGACCGGAGCTTATGGCAAAGTTTAAAGACCATCTTGACGAGCACGAAATAGAAAAGGTTGAAGAGAAAGTGGTTTTGGTGGAGAAGGAAGATGTCTTCACCGTAAAAACAGAGAAGAGCAGTTATAAAGGACAAGCAATTATTTTTGCGGCTGGTAGAAAGCCGAGAGAAATGCAAGTACCCGGTGAAAAGGATTTTGTCGGTAAGGGAGTGGTGTATTGCACTACTTGCGATGCGCCGCTTTTCAAGAACAAAAGAGTTGTTGTAGTTGGTGGAGGAAACGCAGGTTTTGAATCGGCAATTGAACTAACACGCTATACCGATGAGGTTTCTCTTTTTGAATATTCTTCAAGTTTTTCCGCAGATGAGTTTTTGCAAGAAAAAGCGAAAAAAGAAGGAGTTAATTTAGTAAGAAATGTCAAAGCTGAAAGCATAGAAGGGGACTCTTTTGTAAGAAAGATTAATTACAAAAATCTTGAAACGAATAAAAGTGAGAGTTCGGATGTTGAAGGGGTTTTTGTACAGATAGGATCTGTTCCCATCACCGATTCGGTCAAGGATTTGGTGGAATTAGATAAAGGGGGAAATATAGTAATAGACCACAGAGGCAATCAGACAAAAATCAAGGGTTTTTTTGCGGCGGGTGATGTAACAAATATAAAAAGCAAACAGATTGTAATTGCGACGGGAGAGGGTGCAAAAGCAGCTCTTTCGGCATATGATTATTTAAAGGAATTAGATGATTGAAGCAATTATTTTTGACCTAATCGGAGTTCTTGTTTCCGTGTCCCCGTCGGAAGAAAGAGAAAACAGGGAGCTGGTGAAGGCACTTAAAAAAAATTATAAATTAGCAATTCTTTCTAATGCCTCTCCGCGTGAAATTAGCGAAATGGGGGAGGTGAGTGAATATTTTGACGCCATTGTGCTATCTTCAGAGGTGGGTTTTGGCAAGCCGAAAAAAGAGGCGTATGAGATTGTTCTTTCAAAAGTAGGCGTCTCTTCTACAGAAGCTATTTTTATTGACGACACTCTTGAGAATGTTGAAGGGGCGAAAAAAGCGGGGATTGAGGCTGTTTTGTATAAAGACACAGAGCAATTGAAAAAAGATTTAAAGAAAAGAGGCGTAAGGCTTTGAGAGCAGGAGTAGGAATGACCAAGAGACAGGAAAGGTGAAATGGGAACGCTCTCACCTTTTTTTTATATTTTTTTATGCTATAAAATAAGGGAGTACAATTAAACAAAATTATATGAAAGAGAAATTTAAAAGCATAGGAGTTTCTTTAAAAAATTTTTATAACACAAGACGAAAACTTGCCACGGGTATTTTGGTTGGAGTTGCTGTTTTGTTACTTTCCGGAGGAATTCTGCTATTGATTTTAAAGCCACCAAGCCCTCCGGAAGATTTGCGTGCGACAGTAAGGTCTTACGATGAGATTAATCTGACATGGATTGACCAACAAAGAAGCGATGGGTATAACATATACCGCTCCGAAGAACTTCATGATAACTATGAAAAAGTTGACACCACTTCTAACAGGCATTATCTAGACACCGGTCTGGAGCCGTCAACAACGTACTATTATCGGGTTACAAAGATTCAAAAGAACAAAGAAAGCGATTACAGCAGAGAAGTGCATGCAACAACCGAGCCTGTTGGCACGGTGTCCAGATTAAGAGTGGGAGAGGTGGGGCACGATTATATACATCTCACTTGGGAAGATTTTTATGGTAGCGAGGGCTATGTAGTTTACAGAACCGACGGTCCAGACAGGCCGTACAGAGAAGTTACCACTACTAGCAATAATTATTATTTTGATTCGAATTTGGAAAAGAATAGGGCTTATTATTATGTGGTTACCCAAATTATAGACGGGGAAGAGTCTGAGTATAGTACTCAAATTATCGCCGCTACCAGAGATTGGTCGTGCGGAACGGCGATTAATTATGACGATAAGTTTTATAGTACGATAAATATTAGTGAGCAGTGCTGGCTTGCGGAAAACCTAAATTATGAAGCAGAAGAAGGGAGTTGGTGCTACCGTAATGAATCGGATAACTGTGATCGTTATGGAAGGCTTTACGATTGGAATACCGCGCTAACTGTTTGTCCTGAAGGGTGGTCTCTTCCGACAGACGATGACTACAAGACACTAGAAAGAGAAATGGGTATGAGTAGAATTGAAGCAAATGAAACCGAGTGGCGGGGAGAAGAAAAAGATGTAGGAGATTTGCTGAAAATTGCCAGTGAATGTTCACAAATCGGAGAAGATTTTTGTGGTAACTCACGTCTTAATATTATGTTGGGGGGAAGCCGTAGTAGCGCCGGCGCTTTTCGTTATCTCGGCACGCACGGATTTTTATGGACATCAACTCCTCTTGGAAGTAATGCATACAGGAGACTTTTTTCATTAGAAAATGCCAGTGTTCACCGGGGCACGGCGAGCACAGAAAACGGATTCCATGTTAGATGTATTAAGGACTAATTAAATTTTAGATATGGCTCAAAAAAAAGAAATATATAAATGTGACGTTTGCGGAAATATTGTTGAAGTATTGCACGGCGGAGTAGGCGAACTGGTTTGCTGTAACCAACCGATGGTTTCTCAAACTGCAAAAAGAGAAGATGAAGGAGCCGAAAAACATGTGCCTATTATTGAGGAACTTCCGGCAAAGACTTGTAAGGGGAAAGATGGCTTTAAAATTAAAATAGGGGAGGTAGAACACCCTCAGACAGAAGAACATTTTATTGAATGGATTGAAATTAATACCAAGGATGAAAAATCCGGTAAAAAGTTTCTCAAGCCCGGAGAGAAGCCGGAAGCCAGCTTTTATACCAGAGTCGATATTATAAGCGTTAGGGCATATTGTAATATTCACGGATTGTGGAAGAAAAATGTCGTTTAAGATTGGGATTGTAGGGCTCCCAAACGTGGGGAAATCAACTCTTTTCAAGGCAATAACCAAAAAGGGAGTAAGTGCGGAGAACTACCCGTTTTGTACAATCAATCCCAACGTCGGAATTGTTGAGGTTCCCGATGAAAGACTTAAACCCTTGGCGGAAATATCAAAATCAAAAAAAATTGTTTACACAGCAATTGAATTTGTTGATATAGCGGGCCTTGTAAGGGGTGCACATAAAGGAAAAGGTCTTGGAAACAAATTTTTATCCCATATCAGGGAAGTTGACGCGATAGTTGAAGTATTAAGAGACTTTAATGACAAAGATATTTCTCATGTGGAAGGAGGGGTTGATATGCAAAGAGATAAAGAGATTATTGATCTTGAGCTTATTATTGCCGACCTTCAGATGACAGAAAAAATTCTTGAAAAAACTGAAAGAGATGCAAGGTCGGGGGATAAAGAAGCCGTCCTCAAACTAAAAACATTGGAAAAAATAAAAAAGGCGCTGGAGGAGGAAGAGATGATTAGAGGCATTTCTTTTTCCAAGGAAGAGCTAGAAGTGATAAAAGAAATAAACTATCTAACGGATAAGCCGATAATATATTTAAAAAACACGAACAGAGGAGAAACGGAGGGTGATAATTTTCTTACAATAAACGCAAAGATTGAAGCGGAGATTGCCGGACTTTCAAAAGAAGAGGCGAGGGAGTATTTGGCCTCTTTTAATATTAAAGAGGATGGGTTAAGTAAGCTTATTAAAAAAAGTTATAAAACATTAAACCTCATCTCCTTTTTTACTTCCGGAGAAATGGAAACAAGGGCGTGGGCGGTCGAAAACGGATCTACCGCTCCGGTTGCCGCCGGAAAGATTCATAGCGATTTTGAAAAAAATTTTATCAGGGCGGAAGTCATAAAACACAAAGACTTTATTGAATGTGGAGGATGGATCGGAGGGAGAGATTCTGGCAAGACAAAAGATAAAGGAAAAGATTATATAATAGAAGACGGAGATGTCGTGTTTTTTAAAGTTGGTAGATAAAAGTGACGGTATGCGGGCACGCTAGATAATTTTCCCGCATGTTGCACAAGCCTTTCTTTTTTATTATTTTTGAGTAAAATAAAATTGTATGAAAAAAGAAGCTTTAATTTGGTTAAACATTCTTCTCCTCCTTGGATTGTTGCTTGTAATTTTTGAAAAAAATCGGCCGGGAGAAAACATATATGAGGATGAAGCGTTGCAACATTTCGGAGTAAGCAGAGAAGACATTATCGAGCGCTATGGAGCACCTGATTATATAGGAAGCATTGGAGGACCCGGTGGAGAGACTCTTTTCTATGAAGATATTAAGACTTTATTTATTTTTGCCGGAGACAGCAATGTAGTAAATAATTTGGAGTTTTTCCCCGGAAAAGAATTTTTAGGAGTTAAGGTTGGGATGACTTTTGATGAGATAGTCGGTGTTTTAGGTCTTCCGCGAGACAGGGGTTATGATTTTTATATGGATGATTACACAATTGTCTACCATTTTGGGGAAGAGATAAGTGGTATGGCAGAAGTAGAAGTATGGTTCAGTGCAGAATATGATGGTGAACCGACAAGAAGAGCTCAGGTTTTTTGGAAAAAATATTGGCGGTAGAGACTGGTTTAAAATTGAAGAAAGGAATTTAATATTCCTTTTTTTGATTATAAGGGATATAATGCGTTAAAGAATTTATATATGATTCCTTTAACGAGCAAACTCAAAAACCTCAACCCTTCTCTTATTTGGTATTCGGACAAAGATATTGATGGTTTTATGTCTTTCTTGGAAAAGGAGGGTTTTGTCTGGGAGGAAGGCAGAAAAACCTTCTATTGTGAAAGATATGATTGCACAATTAGACCAAAAGATGTTAATAAGTTCATCAATGATCATGCCGGTCTGCAAAGAAGAATTCAGGAAAAGGCCGTGAAAAAGACAACGAAAAAGAAAGAAATTAGCCACAATATCAGGGTTGCCGGATATTTGATTAATCTCCTAACATTTTTGGTGATTATGAATCTATTTTTGGGATGGATTATTCTCAATATCTATTTTTGGATATTTTTAGAGATTTTTTTGGTATTTTTTTTGATTTCATTTGTAAAAATCAGGAAAAAATTGAGGGGAGATAAAAATAAATACAATGATTAAAAGATATAAAGTTTTATATTGATACAAACATGCTGATTGATGATGTTAATGTTTATATTATCGCGGGGAAAGGGGGTGACGGCGTTGTGGCGTTTAACAAGAACATGATGGAACTTGGTCCGACCGGAGGGAGTGGAGGAAAAGGAGGAAGTATTTACCTTGAAGGAATTTCTGATATCGGAGCTTTGAAGAAATTTCGGTTTAAAAAAGAATTTAAGGCGGAGAATGGTAAGGACGGGGGATCTCAGTTTCGTGACGGAGCAGATGGAGAGGATTTAATACTGAGAGTTCCTGTTGGGACAGTTGCTCATAATCTCGATACAGGAAAAACGGCAGAGGTAAAGAAAATCGGAGAAAGGGCTTTTCTTGCTGAAGGTGGAAAAGGAGGAAGAGGAAACTTTCACTTCCGTTCTTCGACAAATACAACTCCAAAAGATTTTGAAAATGGGTTGCCTGGAGAAGAATACAATTTTCGCTTTGAATTAAAGCTTATTGCCGATATTGGATTTGTCGGCCTTCCCAATGTCGGAAAATCAAGCCTCTTGAACGAACTGACTAACGCCGGTTGCAAAGTAGCCAATTATCCTTTTACGACTTTGGAACCAAACTTAGGGGTTTATTTTGACTTAATTATTGCCGATATTCCGGGTCTTATTGAGGGGGCTTCGGTTGGAAAAGGACTGGGAGTTAAATTTTTACGCCATATTGAAAGAACAAGAGTTCTTTTTCATTTTGTTGCCGCAGACTCGGATGATCCGGAGAAAGACTACGAGGTGGTGCGCGAAGAGTTGAAAAAACACAATGAAACTCTTTGTAATAAGCCGGAATATATTATCATTAGCAAGTCCGATAATATATCGGAAGAAAACCTTTTAAAAATTAAAGAGAGGTTTAAAAAAAAGAAAAAAGATATTTTTCTTCTTTCTATACTTAGTGAGGAGAAGATGTCTTCTGTAAAAGAACTCCTAAATAAGATTATTGAATCGAAGAAAGCTTAATACTCTCTAAGGGGAAAATCAAAAAAGAACTTCATAAAAGTAAAAGGGCTTAGTGGACTTAGAAGTTGTTGGAGAGAGGGTCTTTCTAAAAGAGAAGTGCTCTATAAAAGATGGTTATTTTATAAAAGAAAGGTAGTTTATAAAAGAGAGGGCTTGACAGAAAAACGTCCTCAAAACCCCCAATCCCCCTTAAAAACAAAGCGTTGCAGGGTCAGACCCTGCAACGCTTTGGGTGGGGGAGAGTATAAAATCATTTGGATAATTTGTTTACTTTCTCGTTGTTCTTCTGTAGAATTAGAGTGTCTAAAAAATTAATCATCTAGCTTATGATAAAAAAAATTTTAATCGCTATTGGTCTACCCGCAGCGATATTAACCATGATTTTCGTATTTACGGGTAGTTTAGAAAATGGCAGGGAAGAGGAATTGAAAATAATAATCATGGAAGAAGGTATTGGAGATCAGTGCGTGGGAGGAGATACGGTGGTTATTCATTATGCCGGAATGCTTGAAGACGGAGAGGTTTTTGACTCGAGTATTGAAAGAGACATGCCCTTTGTATTTACTCTGGGATCGGAACAGGTAATAGAAGGGTGGGAGAAGGGAGTTCTTGGTATGAGAGTTGGAGAGAAAAGGAGAATTATTGTTCCCTCAGATATGGTTTATGGAGAGGCAGGAACCCCCGGAGGACCGATTCCTCCAAACGCAACGCTTATTTTTGAGATTGAGTTGCTGGAAATTCAGTAATTAAGGAGAATGTCTATTCGCCTGAGCGAGTATATCTAAATTTACACTTAGAACAGGAGAACGATACTTTGAAAATATTTTCTCCAAGAACCAAGTCTCTTATTAGGTGCAGATTTAAGTCACCGCCACAAGAAGCACATTTTGTGCCTCCTTTGTACCCTAAGTCTTGTGTTATTGATAGGCCGTCTTCTACATTTGAGTTCAAGTTAAACGTGTATGCTTTTTGGGCTCCAAGATGCGTTTTTATTTTTAAAACAACATTTTTTGGTGCTTCGGAAAGCCCTATAACGAAATCTTTTGCCTCGTAGTCCATTGCTTTCTCACGATGGTCTCGTGATCCGTTTTTTGAGTAAACTATAAGGGGAATTTTCTCTGTACTTTCATTTTCCTTAAGTGCATCAAGTAATTCAAAAGCATCCATTTCTTCCAGGTTTGCGTCTGCTAAGATGATATCCGGAGGGTCCTGGAGAGCGATCTCCAAAGCATTTTTTCCGTTTGTAGTTGTAGCAACCTGAAGCTTCTCCTGAAAGAGAATGTTTTCAAATGTTCTGTTTGTAAATTCACTATTGAGGGCGATTAGTATTTTTTTCATAAACTAAAAAATTTGCAAAATAACTTATTTTTCTATATTCTAGAATAGAACAAGAAACAATACAAGAAAAATGGAAAATTTAATTTCGAAAATAAAGGAAGTTAATCTTTTGGGAAGAAGCGGGTCGATGTTTCCGGTTGCATTAAAATGGGAAGCTGTAAAGAGCAGTAATGCTTTGAGAAAGTTTGTGATTTGTAATGCATCAGAAGGAGAGATAGAAACATTTAAAGATTATTATATTTTAAAGAACTATCCTGAAGTTGTTGTTGAGGGGGTAAACCTTGCGATTGCCGAAACGGGAGCCGAAAAAGCATATATTTATCTGAATAAAGATTATTATAAGGAAATTGCAGCCGTTTTAGAAAATTTTATCGGCGAAAATATTGAAATTGTAGAAAAAAAAGGAGGTTATGTCGGAGGGGAAGAAACATCACTAATAGAGGCAATTGAAGGAAACGAGCCTGAACCGAGGATAAAGCCTCCTTTCCCATCATATGAAGGCCTCTGGGGGTTTCCGACGCTGGTAAACAATGTTGAAACGCTCTATTGTGTTGCAAAAATAAACCAAGACGAATATAAGAATGAGAGATTTTTTTCGATAGGGGGAGACGCCGTGAATAAGGGTGTTTTTATGTTGGACAAAGATATGACGGTTAAACAAGTTATGGAAGACACAAATAATATTCCGAGCTTTGATTATTTTCTCCAGATTGGTGGTGGTGCCGGTGGAACTATTTTACTGCCCGGCGAGATAGAGGATAAAATATTTGATTGCTTGGGATCTGTTGTTGTTTATAATCGCGAGAAAACAGATCCTTATTTATTGTTAGAAAGGTGGGTTGATTTTCTGCTCGAAGGGAATTGTGACAAGTGTACGCCTTGCCGTGAAGGCCTTTTACGGATTAAAGAAATGATTGAAAAAAAAGATTTCGAAGAAATCGATGACATTTTTCTGGTAATGGGAGATACGAGCCTTTGTCCGCTCGGAAAGGTTGCCGTCAACCCTTTTAAAAGTTTGCTGACTAAAATAGTTTTTAAAAATGAAAATAGAGATTAACGGAAAAAGCTTAACGGCGGAAAAAGGTGAAATGCTTTTGGCGGTTGCAAAAAGACACGGAATTTATATTCCGACCCTTTGCCACCACTCTGATATAAAGGCCGGCGCAAGTTGCAGACTATGCCTTGTAGAAGCCGATGGGAAGGTTGTTACTTCTTGCTCTACCAAAATCTGTGAAGGAATGGTTGTAAAAACCGACACTGAGAAAGTAAAGAAAGCGAGAAAGATTAACCTTGAGCTTCTTTTTGCTCAACACGAGGAGGAGTGTGATGACTGTATTTGGAAAACAAACTGTAAAATGCTTTCACTTGCAAAGGATTTTGGTGTGGAGATAACCCGTTTTGAAGATAGAAAATCACACTATCCGGTGTATAACTTCGGAATTTCTCTGGAGTATGACTCTTCAAAATGCATAGACTGCAGGAATTGCGTCAAGATATGTAAAAAGCAGGGGGTGGAATTTTTAGAAATCAGGAAGAGGGGAAATTTAAAAGAAGTAGTTCCATCTGAAAAAGAGAATAGAGATTGCGTATATTGCGGCCAATGTATTATTCACTGTTCTTCAGGAGCGTTTGAGGCAGTGGGAGAGTTTGAAGGAATTGAAGAGCCGTTTAAAGAGAAGGAGAAAACGGTTATTTTCCAAATCGCGCCGGCGGTAAGATCTACGATTGGGGAAGAATTTGGTCTGCCATATGGCGAGGTTTCAACAAAAAAACTGGTTGCCGCGCTAAAAAAACTGGGAGGTGATAAAGTGTTTGATGTCTCAACAGGAGCTGATTTTACGACGATAGAAGAATCAAAGGAATTTATACAAAGAGTAAAGGAAAAGAATCTTCCGATGCTCACTTCTTGTTGCCCTGCATGGGTAAAGTTTGTAGAGTTTTACTATCCGGAGTTTATACCCAACTTAACTACCGTACGCTCTCCCCATATTATTTTAGGAGGACTTATAAAAAGTTACTATGCTCAAAAAGAAGGGATTGACTCCCAAAATATAAAGGTTGTTTCGGTGATGCCCTGTGTTGCAAAAAAGCACGAAATTGGAAGGGAGGAGTTGAAGGCAAATGGAGTTAAGACGGTTGATTATGTTATGACAACAAGAGAAGTGGGCAGACTTCTGAAGGATAATAAAATTGATTTCAAAAACATCAAAGAAGAAGAAATAGACTGCTTTTTTGGTGAGCCTTCCGGCTCGGGTGTTGTTTACGGGGCAAGTGGGGGAGTTATGCAATCAGCTTTTTACAATATATCAGGAGAAGAGGCGGACTTTAAAGAAGTAAGGAAAGGACTTCGAGTAGCGGAAGTTGAGTTTGGAGGGGAAAAGTTAAAATTAGCCGTAGTGCACGGTTTAGGGAACGCAAAAAAAGTTTTAGAAGAACTAAAAGAAGATCCGCAAAAATATGATTATATAGAAGTAATGGCGTGTTATGGTGGATGTATTGGTGGTGGTGGGCAGTCGGTTCCTACCGAAGAGGATATTAGAAGAAAGAGAAAGGAAGGTCTTGGTAGGGCGGGGGATGAAAAAGAGTTTAGAAAGGCAAAAGACAACACGAGAGTTGCCGGAGTTTATGAAGGTTTCTTGGACTCTGACGAAAAAATATCAGGTATTTGCCATACAAAATATAAAAGAGTGAAGAAAAATGAGAATTAAAGAGATTGCATTAAAAAAAGTACTTTCGAAGGAAATGGTTATGTTTCTCTCTCTGTCGATTGTATCTATTTTTGCACCATTTTTCGGGGCACAGGCGGTTACCGGACCGTTAGTAAACGCAACTCTTTTTTTGGCTGTGATTTTTCTGGGGGTCAAAGGAGCAGTTCTGATTGCACTTTTTCCCAGCATCATCGCCTTGGCGGTTGGTTTTCTGCCCTTTATTATGGCACCGTTTGTTCCCTTCATTATTACCGGAAATATAATACTTGTGCTTGTTTTTAATTATTTTCATAAAAATTTTTGGAAAGGAATTATTTTAGCGTCATTTTTTAAATTTTTATTTCTACTCGTATCGGCTTACGCTATGTCACATTTTCTCTTATCCGGGAAACTTGCTAATCAGATTACTACGATAATGAGTTGGCCACAGTTTGCTACGGCTCTTGTGGGTGGTGTAATTGCCTATTTTGTACTTCAAGTCTTTCAACTTATAAAAAGAGATGTGGGTTTTTGAGTTTTTAGATATTGTGATATAATCAAGAAGTGTATAATAAGAAAAAAATGAAAAAGACAAAGAAAGCAGTTAAGAAAAAAACAAGGGAAGAAGAGTCCTTGCGTGATATAAAGGTGAGGGTAATCGGTGTTGGTGGCGGCGGAGGCTCAATTATTTCAGGAGTTTCATCCAGTTTAAGCAGGGTTTCTTTTGTTGCGGTAAATACCGATAATCATGCTTTGAGTGAAGTCACAAAAAAGAAAAAAATAAGGGGCGTAGCCTTTGGGAAAAAATTGACCGGCGGACTGGGTACCGGAATGGATGCAAAATTGGGAAAACAGGCTGCGGAAGAAGATATTGAAGACATTAAGAAACTGTTTAAGGAACAGGATATTGTCATTTTTGTATCCTCTCTTGGGGGAGGTACCGGTAGCGGAGCTCTTCCTGTTTTCTCAGAAGCGGCCAAAGAAATGGGATGTTTGGTATACGGACTTTTTACACTGCCGTTTTCTTTTGAAGGTGAGAAAAAGATGAAAATTGCCAAGGAGGCTGTGAAGGAGTCGAAGGATAATTTGCATGCGATTACTATTCTTCCTAACGAAAAAATATTTGGAATTGTTGATAAAAACACACCCCTAAAGAAAGCCCTTACGGTAATGAACGAAAACCTCGCGGAGAATCTTAACGGCTTAATAGAGACTATTTACGAAACAGGTCTTGTTAATATAGATTTTGCGGATGTTAGGGCCGTACTAAAAAACAAGAAGGGTGGGAAAAAGCTTACTTATCTGAGCACCGTGGAAGGAAGGCTTGAAGAAGGTGCTGAAGAAATTGTCAGAAGAGCAATATCTAATCCGATTTATCCCTATAAAATTACATCCTCACACGGAATTTTGTTTAATATTACGGGTGGCAAGGATATTGGCTTAACGGATATATCATCCATATCGGAAAGCATTGCAAAAAATACCGATGATAATGCAAAGATTATCGTGGGCATTATGCAGAAAAATAAATATAAGGATAAAGTAAGGGTCGCTTTACTTGCGACAGGGTGCCAAACTGATTTTTTCAAAAAAGAACTAGATGAAGCACAGGAGGAGCAAGGAAAACCAGTTAGAAAGCCCGCAAAAAGTGTGGGGGAGAAGAAGAAAAAAGAAAAACCAAAGACCGAAAAGCCTGAGCAGGAGACCAAGAGAAAAGAAGAGAAGAAAGATAAAATTACGATAGTTCCGTCAGCGGGTGCTGGGGTGTATTCAACAGAGGAAGTCTCAAAAAAACCCGAGACGCAAGACGAAAAGGAAATATTGGAAGAAGAAGAAAAGTGGGAAAAACCTTCATTCTTAAGAAAATTTAATTAAAAAAATGGCGGTTCTTAACAAATTAGTCGTTCCGGTTACCGATGTGGGTGGAGATCTCTTTCCATTTACGCGGGCAGTTCCCAAAGAACTTCTCCCTATGGGGGATGCTCCTATTATTCAAAGAGTGGTTGACGAGGCTGTTGACTGTAAAATCAAGGAGATTATATTTGTAGCCACCTCCGGCAAGAAGAATATTATTGATCACTTTAAGAACCTTGACAAGCTTCCGATAAATACCGAAGACTTCAAGGAGAGGTATTCAGATATCCAGTTTTCCTATATTACTCAAAAGAAGAGTTCCAATAGCGGATATATTATTTATCGCGCCAAAGAGAAGACGGGAGAGGAACCGTTTGCAATATCCTTCCCAGATACTCTTTTCTACGGCAAAAAATCCAGTTTTGAACAACTTTTTGCGATTTACAGAACATCTCAAAAACCGGTTGTTGCCTTAAAAAGAATCGGGGATGAAGATTTTTCGGAGGGTTATATTGTAAAAACAGAAAAGATTGCCAGCAGATTTTATAAGATAAAAAAAATTGTCGAAAGCCCTAAGATTGAGGAAACCGACTCAAGACTCGCTCTCGCCGGGCGCTACATACTCACTCCCGGTATTTTTCAGTACCTCAAGGGTCCCGGTTCCAAAATATCGGTTGTTGATGCATTAAATGAGTTAATTATGTCGGGAAAAACCGTTTACGGTCATGAGTGTGAAGGACAGTGGTTTTCTTTAAAGAATAAAGAGGAATATTTAGAAGCCCAAAAATTTTTTTTGGAAAATAAAGAGTAATTTAAAATATGGTTAAAAACTTTAAGGAGCTCTATAAATTAGACGGAAAAGTGGCGATTGTTACTGGCGCAAGACGAGGGATGGGAAGAACGCATTGTTTGGCGCTAGCGGACATGGGGGCGCGGGTGGTTGTTTCTGATATTGATATAAAAGACTGTGAAAAGGTTGTTGAAGAGATTCAGGAGAGAGGAGGCGAGGCCATTGCCGTTGAGTGTGATATATCAAAAAAAGAGGAAGTGGAAGCAATGATGAAAAAAACAAAAGAAGAGTACGGGAATTTGGATATTTTGGTGAATAATGCCGGGGTGGTGAATTTTAAGAATTTTTTTGAAATTGCTCAGGAAGACTGGGACAGGGTAATAAATATAAATCTTAAAGGTTATTTTCTTTGCACCCAAGCTGCCGCCGAAATAATGAAAGAGGGAGGAGGAGGCTCTGTTATTAATATCGGGTCGGTTGCGATGGGACAGGTCGGTATTGGGTTTCCAAATGCTGTTCCTTATGTTGCCTCAAAAGGAGGAATTGCGGGAATGACCGAAGCACTAGCGGTTGATTTGGCTCAGTACGATATAAGGATTAATTTAATTGCCCCCGGCATTATCGAAACACCAATGATTGATCCGGTAAAACAAGACGAGGAGGCGCTAGAAGGAATTGTTGGTAGTTTGCCGTTAAAACGGCTGGGAAAACCCGAAGAAATATCCGGAGTTGTCGCTTTCTTGGCGTCGGACGCCTCTTCTTATATGACGGGGGCGGTGATTAACGTAGATGGTGGTTGGTTGGCGGCATAAATAATTATTGTGTTTGATGATTAAAGATTTAAAAGCCAGAGAAATATTGGACTCAAGGGGGAACCCTACCGTAGAGGTTTCTCTTTCTACGGACAAAGGAGAGTTTGTTTCTTCTGTTCCTTCCGGAGCTTCAACCGGAATGCACGAAGCGAAAGAGCTACGGGATAACGATGACAGGTATATGGGGAAGGGTGTTTTGCGCGCCGTCCAAAACATAAATGAAAAAATAAAGCCGCTGATTGTGGGGAAGGAAGTTGATCCGTCTATCATTGATAAAATTATGATTGAAGCGGACGGAACAAAGGATAAATCCGGATTGGGGGCAAATTCAATCTTAGGAGTTTCGATGAGTGTTTTTCGAGCTGCAGCAAATGAAAAAAATATGCCGCTTTTTGACTTTCTGTCGTCTTTTTCTCGGCTTGAGAAAAATATTCCCGTGCCTTGCTTTAATATTGTAAACGGAGGGGCACATAGCGGAGGAGGTGTGAGCTTTCAGGAATTTATGATTGTTCCTTCGGAAGAATCATTCAAGGAAAACTTGCGGTCAGCGGTTGAATTTACTCATGAACTCGAAGAGAGTATTGCGGAAAGTTACGGAAGGGAGTCAACAAACATAGGAGATGAAGGAGGATTTGTCCCAAAAGCAGAATCAGAAAAAGAAATTCTAAAATTATTGGAAAAAGAGGGGAAAAAAAAGTCCATTATTATCGATGTTGCCGCTACCGAATTTTTTGATGAAGGAAAATATTCTCTTGGGAAAGAAAGGAAAGACAGAAAGGAGATGATTGCGTTTTACAAAGAGATTGTTTCTGATTTTTCAATAATAGGAATAGAGGATCCATTGGAGGAAAATGATTTTTCGGGGTGGAAAGAATTAAGAGAAGAGATTGGGGAGTTGATGATTATTGGTGATGATTTGTTAGCAACAAACGTAGAACGAATGGAATTGGCAAGAAAGTTTGATTCGTGCAATGCAATGATTTTGAAAATAAATCAGATTGGAAGCGTCTCCGAGGCGATTGAAGCCGCCAAAAAAGCAAAAGAATTTGGCTGGAGTATAATAGTTTCTCATCGCTCCGGAGAAACAAATGACGATTTTATTGCTGATTTTGCAGTAGGCGTCGGTGCAAATTACATCAAATCGGGAGCGCCGAAAAGGGGAGAGCGTATTGCAAAATATAACAGGCTTTTAAAAATTGAAGAGGACACATTAAAAATTAACCAATGACTGACGGTCGGTAACCGGTGGCTTGCGGGTTGTTTGCTTAACTCTTATCGGCTATTTGTCATAAAAATTTATGCCTAACAAAAGTTTACTTATCGGTCTTGGTGTCGCACTACTTATATTGGGTGGGGCAGTAGCGTACCGGACCATTTCCGATGCCAGAGAAGTTGCCGAAGAAGTTGATTTATCGCAAGAGGTACATACGGAACAGGAAGAAGATGTTGCTTTACATGAAGACGAGGAAGTAAAGGATCTCCTAGAAGATCTGGAAGGAAGCTTTCATAATTTAGTGGAAGAAGTCTTTCTTATGGGAGATGATGCGGTTTTGGCGCTGGAAGAAGATTTAATGGAAATAGAAGATAGTATTCAAGAAGCCTCTTCTCTTATGGGCGAAGAAGGGGTGGAGACGCAAGAAGCTCGAGAGAAACTTATTAACATCCAAGAAAAGATGTTGCAAGTAGCTGAAAAATTAATTGAGCTTGA
>PWKU01000019.1 GCA_003559635.1 Candidatus Nealsoniibacteriota bacterium
GGCATTTTAAACTACAAGGGAGAGATTTAAATCCTCAATTTATTATAGACACTATGGACAAATACATAGAAAGACCTCTCGCAGAAACACTGAAAAACTCATAGCTCTGTTTTCTTACCTCTTAATCGGGCCTTTTCCCTCAGGTCAACCGTTTCGTCAGTTTCATCTATAACACTACCGATAATCTGCTCCAAAACATCTTCCAGTGTTATTACTCCGGCAGTTCCTCCAAATTCGTCGACAACTATTGCCAAATGGCACCTGGTCTTGCGAAAAACAGGGATGAGTTTGTCGATTTTTTCATTCTCATCAACTTTAATGGCTTTTCTGCTTATAAAATCTGTAAGCGGTTTTTTCTTTTCTTCCCGGGAAAAAGAAATAAGCAAATCTCTTTGGTGGCAAATTCCGACAATATTATCCAAACTATCTTTATATATCGGGATTCTTGAATGACTAAGGGAGTAAATTTCCTCTTCTAGGTCTTCCAGTGTTTTGTTTGCATTAAAAGCCGTTACAACCGTTCTGGGGGTCATCACATCTTTCACCTTAAGGTCGTTAAGGAGAAAAACCCGGTGAATCATCTCTTTTTCATCTTCTTCAATCACTCCTTCCAGAAAGCCGATATTACTTAAAGTGCGTATTTCTTCTTCGGAGATTGTTTTTTTCTTTTTGGGAAGGGGCTTGGTAAACAGTTCAATTAATCGGACAAGGGGGCTAAATACCTTTGTGGTGTAAAAAAGAGGAGCCGAGAGGGAAAGACTTATCGGAACAGCAAAAGACTCGCCGATGCTTTTCGGGATAATTTCGGCAAAAACTACCACCAAAAAAGTGAGCACCGCGGAGAATAATCCAATGCTGGCGCTTCCGAAAACATCTGCCGCAATGCTTCCGATAAAAATGCTTCCGGCAATATTAAATATGTTGGTAAAAACCACCAAAACGGTAATAGTGGGGCGCATATCTTTTTTTATTTTTAAAAGAAAACCGGCGCCTCTCTTTTTTTGATTGGCAAGTACTTTTGCCTTATTTATCGGTGCACTAAACAAAGCGGCTTCGGTGGCTGAGAAAAACCCTGAGCCGAAGAGCATAATTATCACGGCGATTATGAGAAAATTCATAATATTAATTTTACACCTTAAATATTGTAAAACAAGTTTTTATAAAAAAAGCCAGAACAGTTCCTGGCTTGTATTCGGGCCGCCGAGACTCGAACTCGAACTAAATCCACCCCATGGACTCGTGCTACCATTACACCACGGCCCGTGTTTATTCAATTATCTTTTCCAAGAGTTTTTATACACTTTGCGCAGGCAACTATTTTCTTGCCGGCGTGTTTTTTGTATTTTTCCCTTTTTATATCCTCCGGAATATAAGCTACTTGCAGGTTGGGTCGCCTTCTCTTTTTCGGAGTAGGGTTATATTTTGACATCAACTTCTTTCTGGCGCTTGCCATAACCGATGTTTTTTCACAAATTTGGCACATTCTTGGCATGTTATTTAAAGATTATTTACAATACTGCCAAATTATAATGAAATTTTTATTTTTTTCAATAGCTGGGAGCGGATACCACTTCTGTTTCAGGAAAAGTGTTGCAGGGTCTGACCCTGCAACACTTGTTTGCTTATAACCGTAAAATTTGTTATTATGCAAATCATGGAAAGCTGGATACTTATTTTTATAATTCTTATTTTTTCGGCAATACTTCACGAGTATATGCACGGTTTTGTTGCGTATTCCTTGGGTGACCCAACAGCGAAAAATATGGGAAGACTTACACTCAATCCGATTCCTCACATAGATCCGTTTTATACGGTTCTTTTGCCGGCATTAATGATTATTCTTCCCACAAACTTTATTATCGGGGGAGCGAAGCCGGTGCCGATAAACCCTTTCAACCTAAAAGGAAAGTACGCACAGATGAAAGTTGCTTTAGCCGGTCCGGGATCAAATATTGCGCTGGCGATTATTTTCGGACTCCTTATTCGGTTTATTCCGTTTATAAGAGGAAATGAGTCTTTGCTTTTTGCCTTCGGGGCGGTGGTTTTTGTTAATCTACTTTTAGCCGTGTTTAATCTTTTACCTATTCCTCCTCTTGACGGATCCCATGTTCTCTTCACTTTTTTCCCCGCGTTATCGGAAAAGGTAAAAGTCTTTTTTGCTCAATACGGCTTCTTTATTCTCTTGGCCATAATTTTTTTCTTTGCCAACTTTATTTTTTATGCAATCTTTCTTGTAATAGCACTACTCTTTTATCCTATTACAGGGATCCCATTTGTGGAATTTCTTACTCTCCTTTAGGGGAGTATTCCTAAACTATATATCTGAAGATGTGTGGTGTAGTGCTCTTAACCGCCACGGCGACAGTTTTCGCTTTTACAGATGAGCTTAATTTATTTGATTGCAAAAATTAATAGAGTTGTTTACAGTTTATCAGAGAGAAAGAATTGCCGAGCAAAGAGCAAACAACACTTCTGTGCTTTAAAATTAAATTTGACATTTTGTCTTTTTTATGTAACATAGAGGAGCAGAGGTTACACAAACCTTGTCGGTTTGTTTTTTATTTGTGACGACAATTTTAATTTATGCCAACGATTAATCAGCTTATAAAAAAAGGAAGAAAAAAGCAGAGAAAGAAAGATAAGTCTCCTGCTCTGTCTTTTGGTTTTAATAGTGTGAAAAACAGAAAGTCTTACTACTCTTCTCCTTTTAAAAGAGGGGTATGTATCAAGGTAACGACAACTACTCCCAAAAAACCTAACTCGGCTCTGCGAAAAGTTGCGAGAGTAAGAGTTTCCAATGGAGCGGAAGTAACCGCTTATATTCCGGGAATAGGGCATAAACTTCAAGAGCACTCGGTGATTCTTATTAGAGGAGGGAGAGTTAAAGACCTTCCGGGGGTAAGATATCACGTTGTTCGTGGAACACTGGACGCAACAGGAGTAGATGAAAGAAAGAGTTCGCGTAGTAAGTACGGATCCAAAAAAGGTAAAAAGTAATTATTGATGCCTCCGTCAGCCGGAAAGAAATCATAAATTAGAGACGAAAATATGTTTGAAGAAACAAGAAAAAAAACTTACAAAATACAAACAATTCATCCGGATCCGGTTTATAATAACGTGGTTGTTTCCAAATTTATCAACCATGTAATGCGGAAGGGAAAGAAAGATGTCGCCAAAAAGTTGGTGTATAGCGCTTTTTCCGATATAAAAGAAAAA
Source organism: Candidatus Nealsoniibacteriota bacterium (assembly GCA_003559635.1). Lineage (GTDB taxonomy): Bacteria > Patescibacteriota > Minisyncoccia > Minisyncoccales > PWPS01 > PWHW01. Next base: position 3,217 of record PWKU01000019.1, read on the forward strand.
ACAAAAAAGGATCCCGTGGAAACTTTTGAAACAGCCATAAACAACGTCTCCCCCGACATGGAAGTTCGCTCTAAGAGAGTTGGAGGAGCTACTTATCAAGTTCCGATGAAGGTTAACCGGAAACGAGCGGTAAGCTTGGCGATGCGTTGGATTATTGGAACTGCAAAAAAGAAAAAAGGAAAGCCGATGGATGAGAATCTTTATGAAGAAATTGTAAGCGCCTCCAAAAACGAAGGAGAAGCTGTCAAGAAAAAGGAAACCATGCATAAGATGGCGAAGGCAAACAAGGCTTTTGCGTACCTTGCAAAATAATCAATTATATATGCCTAGAGAATATCCCATAGACAGGTACAGAAATATTGGAATTATCGCCCATATTGACGCGGGCAAGACTACTGTTACAGAGCGTATTCTCTTTTATACGGGTATATCTCATAAAATAGGAGAAACTCATTCCGGAGAGTCTATTATGGACTGGATGGATCAAGAAAAAGAAAGAGGGATAACCATCACCTCTGCAGCGACGACTTGTTTTTGGGTGCCTACCGGTTTGGAGAAGGACAAAAAAAACGAGTACAGAATAAACATTATTGACACCCCGGGACATATTGACTTTACCGCCGAAGTACAGCGCTCGATGCGTGTTTTAGATGCAGCGGTTGTTATTTTTGACGGGGTGGCGGGAGTTGAACCGCAATCGGAAACGGTATGGAGACAAGCAGACAAGTATAGTGTTCCCCGAATTTGTTTTATAAATAAAATAGACAGGACGGGAGCTGACTTTGAAGAATCAGTGGCTTCAATAAGGGAAAAACTCACTCCCGATGTTATTCCGATGCAACTTCCTGTTGGAGAAGAAGAGAACTTCAAAGGGGTGGTTGATCTTATAAAAAGAAAATTTATTACTTTTGAAGGGGACTTTGGAGAGGCTATGAAAGAAAAAGATGTTCCCGAGGAGATGAAAGAAAAGGTTGAAAAATGGAGAAGTGAAATGGTTGAAAAAATTGTGACGGAAGACGAAACGTTGTTTGAGAAATACATGGGCGGTGAAGAAATCACCGAAGAGGAGATAAAGAAAGTTTTAAGAAAAGCGGTTTTAGCGTATAAGGCGGTTCCCGTATATTGTGGAACGGCATTAAAAAACAAAGGGGTTCAACCTCTCTTGGATGCGATTTGTCACTACTTTCCCGCACCTACCGATCTTCCTTCAGTAGAAGGAACTAATCCAAAAACTGAGGAACCAGATAAAAGAGGACTCAATGATGAAGAACCCTTTTCAGCGCTTGCGTTCAAACTTGCAAACGATGCGTATGTCGGAAGCCTTACTTTCTTAAGAGTATATTCCGGGAAACTATCAAGCGGATCATATATCTTGAACGCGAATACCGGAGAGAAAGAACGCATTAGCAGAATTTTACGAATGCATGCCGATCAGAGGGAAGAGCTTAAAGAAATTTATGCCGGAGATATTGTTGCGGCGGTAGGACTGAAGGGGACATCTACCGGACATACTTTGTCCGATGAGAATTGTCCTATTGTCCTAGAGGAGATTTATTTTCCCGAGCCGGTGGTATCTATCAGAGTGGAGCCGAAGACGAGAGAAGACCAAGAGAAGATGGGACTTGCTTTACGTAGATTAGCCGAAGAAGATCCCACTTTCAGGGTGGCGGGAGATATGGACACCGGAGAGACAATTATTTCGGGAATGGGCGAACTTCACTTGGATATTATTGTCGACAGAATGAAGCGTGAATTTAAAGTGGAAGCACAGGTAGGACAACCTCAAGTGGCATACAAGGAAACAATTAGAAAAGCGGCCGACGAGGAAGGGAAGTATATCAAGCAGAGCGGAGGAAGAGGGCAGTATGGACATGTTAAACTTCGAATCGAGCCACTTGTTGACGGAGGGGAAAAAAGACTTGAATTTGTTGATGAAATCAAGGGCGGAATTATCCCTCAGGAATATATTCCCGCCGTGGAGAAAGGTATCGAAGAAGTGATGGACGAGGGAGTTCTTGCGGGCTATCCGATTGTTAATATTAAAGCGGCTCTTTATGACGGATCTTTCCACGAGGTGGACTCTTCAAAGATGGCTTTTAAAATAGCGGGATCGATGGGCTTTAAGGAAGCATATAAAAAAGCCGACCCGGTAATTCTCGAACCGTTTATGAAAGTGGAAGTAATTATCCCACCGGAATATCTTGGAGATGTGATGGGAGATATTTCTTCAAGGCGGGGGGAAGTTGACTCTACGGAAGAGACAAAAGGGAAGAGAGCACAAAAAGTTATTCATGCTAAAGTTCCACTTGCCGAAATGTTCGGTTATGTAACCACCCTCCGTTCGCTTACCAAAGGAAGAGGAAATTACACTATGGAATTTGACATGTATAAAGAAGTTCCTTACAATATCGCGCAAGAAATTATAGAAAAAGGAAGATAAAAAATAACAAATGAGTAATAAAAATTAACCGGCGGCCGTGGTGTTGAATTTTTTTAAAAAATATTGTAACATTACGGAGCTGTTTTAAAAGCTAAAAAATAAGATAATAATTATTAACCCTTTAAAAGGTGTAAAACCAAAAAAAATATGGCTAAAGAAAAATTTGAAAGAGGGAAACCTCACCTTAACGTAGGTACAGTCGGGCATGTTGATCACGGCAAGACTACACTTACTGCCGCTATAGTTAATGCTCTCCACCTGAAAGGTTTTCTTGACAAGAAGACCACCGTGGAAGAGATTGACTCTGCCCCCGAAGAAAAAGCTAGAGGTTTGACAATCTCTATTTCTCACCGTGAGTATCAAACGGAGAACCGTCACTATGCGCACATTGATTGTCCTGGCCACGCCGACTATGTTAAAAACATGATTACCGGTGCCGCTCAGATGGATGGAGGAGTTTTGGTAGTATCTGCTACTGACGGACCAATGCCCCAGACAAGAGAGCATATTCTTCTAGCAAGGCAAGTTGGTCTTCCATCTTTGGTAGTTTTTCTAAACAAAGTTGACATGGTTGACGATCCGGAAATGATTGATCTTGTGGAATCCGAGATTAGAGAACTTTTAACCAAGTATGAGTTTCCAGGTGATGAAATTCCAATTATCAGAGGATCCGCACTTAAGGCTCTTGAAGCTACTTCTGCCGATGATAAGACATTGGAGCCGGTCATGGAGCTTTTAAATGCAATGGATACTTATATCCCTGAGCCTGAGAGAGATGTGGATAAGCCGTTTCTTATGGCGGTAGAAGACGTTTTCTCAATTGAAGGAAGGGGAACTGTGGCTACCGGAAGAATTGAACGAGGAATTATAAATTCCGGAGAAGAAGTGGAAATTGTCGGTCTTCGAGACACCACTAAGACGACAGTTGTAAGCATTGAAATGTTTAATAAGAGTCTTGATAAAGGAATGGCGGGAGATAATGCAGGTCTTTTGCTTCGCGGAACGAAGAAAGACGATATCGAAAGAGGACAGGTTCTTGCAAAGCCCGGATCAATTACTCCTCATACCGAGTTTGAGGCCGAGGTGTATATCTTGGGAAAGGAAGAAGGAGGAAGGCACACACCATTTTTCAAAGGATACAAACCTCAGTTCTATATGAGAACAACCGATGTTACTGGAGAAGTTGAGCTTCCCGAAGGAACAGAGATGGTTATGCCCGGAGACACCGCAAAATTGACAGCCAAACTTATTGCTCCAATCGCCCTCGAAGAAAAGCAAAGATTCGCTATTCGTGAGGGAGGAAGAACTGTCGGAGCGGGAGTTGTTGGTAAAATAGTAAAGTAATTGTACAAAACAAATTTAAATTTCGGAAATGGCAAAAGAGAAGGAAGTAAAATCGAAAATTCGTATTCGTCTTCGTGCTTATGATCACAAGGTGATTGATGCCAGTGCAAGGCAAATTATTGACACGGCCTTAAGGTACGGGAGCGAGGTTTCGGGACCTACTCCGCTACCTACGGAGATTAAGAAATATACCGTAAACCGCTCAACGTTTGTGCACAACAAATCGAAGGAGCAGTACGAAACAAGAATACACAAGAGGATTATCGATATTCTTAATCCGGGGACAAAAGTTCTTGATGCATTAAGAAATCTAACTCTGCCGGCTGGAGTGAATATAGAGATTAAGATGTAAGTGCGGCGTAATAAAGAGTTGAAGGTAAAGTTTAGGTTTCCGTATTTTTAAATATCGAGGAAAGCCTCGATATTTAGTTTTGTATTTATCTTTTTAAGAGCAGACAAATGAAATTTATTATCGGAAAAAAATTAGGAATGACGCAAATCTACGATGAAACCGGAGAAGCGGTCCCCGTGACTTTGGTTGAAGCGGGACCTTGCGTTATAACCGATGTAAAAAAAGAAGAAAGAGATGGCTATAATGCGATTCAGGTTGGTTTTATGAGAGTTTCCGAAAATAAGGTAATAAAGCCAAGAAAGGAAAAACCTTTTCGTCACTTAAAAGAAAATAGGGGAAGTGCCGATGTTTCTGTAAATGATGAAATTTCGGTTGAAATTTTTAGTCAGGGAGACAGAGTAAAGGTAAGAGGCATTTCCAAGGGAAAAGGGTTTTCCGGCGTTATGAAAAGGTGGAATTTTAGCGGGGCGGGAACCGCTTCCCACGGAACAAAACATAATAATCGAAAAGGAGGCTCGATTGGATCGATGTTTCCACAAAAAGTGAAAAAGGGAAGAAAGATGGCCGGAAGAATGGGAACCGACCAAGTAACCGTAAAGAATTTGAAAGTAGCAAGTGTTGAGCCGGAAAAAAATATAATTGCCCTTAAAGGGGCTATCCCCGGTAAGAACGGAAGCATTATAACTATAGAGAAGGTATGATAAAATCCGATTTATACAATATTAAAGGAGAGAAAGCCGGAGACATAGAGCTTCCGGAAAGTATTTTCGGTGTGAAGATTAATCGCGACCTTATTTATCAGGTTATGCGCATGCAAATGCTTTCGCGCAGACAAAACAGCGCACACACCAAAGATCGCTCTGAAGCAAGAGGAGGAGGAAGAAAGCCTTGGAGACAAAAAGGAACGGGAAGAGCCAGGCACGGATCAAGAAGGTCTCCGATTTGGAAAGGAGGAGGGGTTACCTTCGGACCAAGGAATGACAGAAATTATAAGAAGAAAATTAACAAGAAAGTAAGAAGAAGCGCTGCTTTTATGGTGCTTACTGCAAAACGTGAAAAAGGTTTGATTTTTTTTGTTTCTGACCTTGATATAAAAGAGGCAAAAACAAAAGAAATGAGAGAATTTTTGAAGAATGTTAATTGTGATAAAAGTGCCCTTGTTGTTCTTCCGGAAATGAATGAAAAAGTAATTCTTGCCACGAGAAATATTGAAAATGTCGATACGGTTCGGGCGAGGGATTTGAATGCTTTAGATCTTCTTTCTTACAAATATCTTGTTTTGCCAAAAAAGTCGGTTGATGTGATAAAAGAAACTTTTAAAGACAAAGTTAAACAAAATGCCTAAAGAAGAACCGGTAAAAAAAGGAGACAGAAAGGAGTTTGTGCAGAAGTATGTTTTAAGAAAACCACATATTAGTGAGAAGGCAACCGATTTATCAGAAGGTGGATTTTATGTCTTTAAAGTAGAGAAAGATGCGAACAAAAGAGAAGTTAAGGAAGAAGTGGAGAAAAAGTATAAAGTGAATGTAGAAAGCGTAAAAGTAATTAATGTGCCGTCCAAAAAGAGGAGAATCGGTAGAACCGAAGGAAAGACGAAAGGCTATAAAAAGGCGGTTGTAAAAATAAGAAAAGGACAGAGCATAGACTTGACTACATCATAAATTTGTGTTATGAATTCGAAAGCGAAAAAAAGAAAAAAATTAATCATTCCCCTTAAAAAGCACGCTGGAAGGTCTAATCAGGGGAAGATTACGGTAAGACACAGGGGGGGAGGTGTAAAACGCCTTTACAGAGTGGTTAATTTTGGTCAAGAACCTTTTAATGTGGAGGGAAAGATTATTGGAATTGAGTATGATCCGAACAGAACAGCGGATATTGCTCTTGTTGAATATCCCGATGGGACGGTAAAATACATTCTTGCTCCTCAAAAATTAAAGGAAGGAGATAGTGTTATTACCTCGGAGAAGGCGGAAATAAAAAGAGGCAACAGGGTGCAATTAAAGAATATACCAGTAGGAACGGTGGTTTATAACGTTGCCATTCACCCCGATGGAAGAGCAAAGCTTGTTCGCAGTGCCGGCACCGGTGCTACGGTTCTCGCGCATGAAGGGAATATGACGCATTTGAGAATGCCTTCAAGAGAGGTTAGAAGAGTGGTTAACAGATGTTTTGCCACTATTGGAGAAACCTCAAAGCCTGAACATCGCTACAAGAGATTGGGCAAAGCCGGTATTTCAAGAAAAATGGGAAGAAGGTCGGTAGTGCGTGGATCGGCTATGAATGCGGTTGATCATCCGCACGGTGGAGGAGAAGGAAGAACCGGAATAGGAATGCCTTCCCCCAAGACACCGTGGGGAAAGATTGCCAGAGGAGTAAAAACCAGAAAGAGAAAGCAAACGGATAGATACATTGTTAAAAGAGCAAGCAAAAAGAAAAGAGGAAAAAAGTAAAGCTCCACTTGTTGTTAGTTACTGTTTCTTTTCTTTTAAAAAATATTTAATTAAAGTAGAAGATTAACAAATACAAATCGGAAATTAAATTTTATGGCAAGAAGTTTAAAAAAAGGACCATATGTCGATGAAAAACTGATAAAAAAAATTCAGGATCTTAAGGCTGGAGATAATAAGACGATAATAAAGACATGGGCTCGTAGAGCGGTAATTACTCCGGAGATGATTGGACACACATTTGGGGTTTATAACGGAAAGGATCATATCAACGTTCAGGTAACGGAAGAAATGGTAGGGCATCTCCTGGGCGAATTTTCACCGACAAAGAAGTTTATAAGACATGGGGGAAAGATGCAGAGGGAGCAGGAAAAAAAGTAAGGTATTAATTACCAACCAATAGCTTTATTTTAAAAAATATTTGAAATAGGAAATTAGTAAATACAAGTTGGAAGTTAAATTTTATGTCCGTTGAAGCAAAATTAAGATACTCGAGAATTTCTCCGCGCAAAGTCCGTTTAGTGGCGGACCTTGTTCGCGGCCTTCAGGTTGAGGAAGCGGAAAAGATTCTTCAGTTTACAATAAAACGATCTGCCAATCCGATATTAAAATTAATCAGATCGGCGGTTTCCAACGCGGAACATAATTTTAATTTAAAAAAAGAAAATCTTTATATTTCTGAAATCAAAGTAGATGTAGGGCCGATTATTAAAAGATTCAGGCCACGTGCGAGAGGAGCCGCTTTTCCCATTCAAAAGAAAACTTCCCACATTTCCATTAAATTATCGGAAAAGGGTGGTACCGGCGAAGTGGTGGAGAAGACAAAGAAGAAGGCAAATGTAGAAAAAATCTACCAGACCGAAAAACCTAAGGATGAGGTTCCAAAGCAAAGCAAGCAGAAACATCCGGATGACAAGCAGTCGAAAGAAAAGGTAAAAGATGCAAGAGAGGAGAAGAAACAGATATTCAGAAGAAAATCGATATAACGATGCCGATAGACGGCAATAGGTTAAAACAAACAAATATTATAAATCAAGTGTTATGACACATAAAATTCACCCAAAAATTTTCAGGATAGGCGAAACAAAGAACTGGGACTCGAAAGGGTTCTATGAAAAAGATTTCGCCAGTTTTTTGCGTGAAGATTATGAGATTAGAAGTCTTTTGCGAAAACTTTTACGTGAGATGAGCGTTGAAAAGATTGAGATTGAACGGTCTTCGGAAGAAATAGGGGTTACAATTTACAGCTCAAGGCCGGGGCTTATTATCGGGAGAGGAGGTGAAGGAGTAAAAGTTTTAAAAGAAAAACTAGAGAAGAAACTCGCTTCCATATCCAAAAAAGACGACAAAAAAAGAATCAGGTTGGAAATTAAAGAGATAAAAGACCCTTGGCTTTCCGCAACGCTCGTGGCGCAGGATATTGCCGGCCAGCTGGAAAAAAGAATTCCTTATAGGAAGGTGGTAAAGCAGGCGCTTCATAAAATAGCAATGCACAAAAAGGAAGTAAAAGGAGTCAGAATTCAAGTCAGCGGAAGGCTTAATGGGATAGAGATTGCCCGTAGTGAGTATTTCCAAGAAGGGCAGTTGAAAAGAGAGACTATACGAGGAAACATTGATTATGGTTTTGAAATGGCAAAGTGTTCGTATGGAGCAATTGGTATAAAAGTATTTATTTATAAAGGAGAGAATTTTTAGTTTATGCTGTTTCCAAAAAAAGTAAAACACAGAAAACATCGGAAAGGAAAGATAAAAGGAATCGCCAAGAAGGGCTCTTTCGTAAATTTTGGTAGCTACGGATTGCGTGTCGAAGGGCCGGGATATGTCAGCTCTCGGCAGATAGAAGCCTCAAGGCGAGCGATTATCAGGTATCTGAGAAAAGGAGGTAAGATGTGGATAAGAATTTTTCCCGACAAGCCGATTACAAAAAAAGGACAGGAAGTTCCTATGGGAGGTGGTAAGGGAAATGTAGACCACTATGCGGCTCCGGTGAAAAAAGGAAGAGTTGTTTTTGAGATCGACGGAATTCCGGAGGAGAAGGCAAGAGAGGCATTAAGGAAGGCGGGTGATAAACTGGCGTTAAAAAGCAAATTTGTTAAAAAGTAAGGCTTTCAAAAGAAATGAAAACGAAAGAATTAAGAAAAAAGGGCAAAGAAGAACAGTTAAAGCTTCTTGCGGAAAAAAAGAAGAGACTCCACGATGTCCGTTTTTCAAGCGAAGGAGCAAAGGCTAAAAATACAAAGGAAGCCGTCAATTTACGTAAAGATATTGCCAGAATAAAAACAATCGTAAAGGAGAACAAAGAAAATGACCAATAAGTTACAGGGAAAAATTGTTTCGGACAAGATGGATAAGACGGTAGTTGTTGAGGTTGAAAGAATCAGAGAGCATCCGCGCTATAAAAAAAGGCACAAAGTGCACAAAAAATATAAAGCGCATGATGAGAAAGGAGAGTACAAGGTAGGAGACGAGGTTATTATTGAGGAGGTCAGTCCAATATCAAAAGGAAAAAAGTGGAGAGTGATAAGAAGAAATGAAAGATAAGTGTAAAACGGGAAGAAACAGTGCAAGGACCGTAGAGAATTTAGCCTATACTTTCTTTGTCGTTTCCGGACTTACACAACAGATTCAAGTTTAATCAAATGATACAAACAGAGACAATTTTAAAAGTAGCTGATAACGCCGGAGCAAAAGAGATTCAATGTTTCCGTGTTCTTGGAGGAACGAGAAGGCGGTATGCGAGAATCGGAGACATTATTGTTGCGGCGGTTAAAAAAGCGGAGCCTAGGAAAACCGTCAAAAAGCATGATGTTGTTCGTGCGGTAGTTGTCAGACAAAGATACAATTATCGAAGAAAGGACGGAACCTATATTCGATTTGACGAGAATGCGGCCGTTGTTTTGGATGCGAAGACAAAGAAACCGAAAGGAGGAAGAATCTTCGGTCCCGTTCCCAGAGAATTGGCGGACAAGGGTTTTAAAGAAATAACAACAATGGCGAAAGAAGTTGTTTAGAAGGGGGTGTTTTTTAAGACCCCATGAGCTGTGAAGAATCACAATTTATAGCAATTAACCATAATATACAACAAGAAGTTAATTATCGGGAAAATGAAAATCAAAAAAGGAGATACAGTTTTAATAATTACCGGAAAGGATCGCGGGAAGAAAGGAAAGGTTTTGCATGCAATGCCCAAAGAGGGTAAGGTTTCGGTAGAGGGTGTGAATCTTCTTAAAAAGCATGTTTCTCCTGAAAAGCAAAAACAACAGCAAAAAGGTAAAAAAACAGGGCAAATTGTGGAGTTTCCGGCACCGATTTTTGTATCCAATACTAAGCTTCTTTGTCCAAAATGTGACAAGGGGACCAGAGTTGGAATGGGAGAAGACGGGAGGATTTGTAAAAAGTGTAAACAAAAAGTATAATGGCAAGCCTGAAGGAAAAATATAAAAAAGAAGTTGCGCCCGAACTCAAGAAAGAACTTGGATTTAAGAATGTAACGCAGTGCCCAAAATTACAAAAAGCCGTTATTAATGTCGGAACGGGGCATTGGGTTACGAAGGATTCTTCCCGAAGAGACGAAGTAATGGGGAAAATAACGGAAGATTTAAAAATCATTACAGGGCAAAAACCACAGATCAGGCCGGCAAAAAAATCCATTTCGGGATTTAGCTTAAGAGAAGGAATGCCCGTCGGGCTTAGAGTAACCCTTCGCGGAGAAAGAATGTACAATTTCGTAGAACGCCTTATTAACATAGTTTTTCCGAGAGTCAGGGATTTTCAGGGAATTAAGAAGTCTTCTGTTGATAAAAATGGAAGTATTACAATCGGAATTTCGGAGCAGCTTGTTTTTCCGGAAATTTCTGCAGATGATACGGACTTCTTTTTTGGAATGGAAGTGACAATTGTCACCACAGCGGAAAGCAAAGAGGAGGGAATCCAATTTTTAACAAAGATGGGAATACCATTTGTAAAAGAGTAGAAGTATAAAATATGGCAAGAAAAGCAAAAATTGAGAAATCAAAAAAGAAGCCAAAGTTCACCACAAGGTTGGTAAGGCGGTGTTTTAGGTGCGGAAGAGAGAGTGGAGTTTTAAGAAAGTTCAATCTTTGCCGCATATGTTTCCGTGAAATGGCAAACAAAGGAGAAATTCCGGGAATTAGAAAATCAAGCTGGTAAAACGCAGAAAACATTTAAAAGGTAGAAATTAAAAATATTAGAATTTTAAGATGTATACAGATCCCATAGCAGATATGCTAAACAGAATACGCACGGCGCAAGCGGTTTCTAAAAAGGAGGTGGAGATTCCCTTTTCCTCTTTGAAGTATGCTATTGCGGAGTGTTTGGAAAGAGAAGGTTTTGTCGGTAAAGTTGCTAAGAAGACGAAGGAAAAAAAGGAAGTTTTCTGCATAGCATTAAAGTACGAGGAGGATGGAGCTCCCACAATTACGGAAATCAAAAGAGTTTCTTCTCCCGGTCAAAGAATATATAAAAAGAAAAAAGATTTAAAGAAAGTAAGAGGAGGAAGAGGAACTTCCATCGTATCTACGCCCAAAGGGACAATTACTACCGGCAAAGCGAGAGAGTTGGGTGTCGGAGGGGAGGTCTTGTGCGAGGTGTGGTAGTAAAGGTGTTTGGTTTTGGTAACCGAGACCTAATAAGATTCAATCTGCCGATAGTTAAATTCTGATAAATTATAAATATGTCAAGAGTAGGAAAAAAACCAATTAAAATTCCCGAAGGTGTCAGTGTCACCATAGAGAAAGATAAGGTGAGTGTAAAAGGCCCAAAGGGAGAGCTTTTTATTGATATTCCCCATGAAGTGGAAGCTAAGCAGGAGGGTGAAGAGATTTTAGTTTCTCAAAGAAAAGAAACAAAGAAAGGAAAAGCTCTCTGGGGAACGATAAGATCCTTAATTGCTAACATGGTTGAAGGAGTGAGTGAGGGGTATAAAGTGGAGTTGCAGATAAAAGGAGTTGGATACAAAGCGGAAATTCAGGGAGAGAAGTTGGTACTCAAAGTTGGTTTTTCTCACCCGGTGGAAATAGAGAAGGTTGAGGGAGTCGATTTTGCGGTTAATAAAGACATTATTACCGTTTCGGGGATTAAAAAAGAACTGGTAGGCCGCCTTGCGGCGGAAATCAGGATGGTGCGTCCTCCTGAACCCTACAAAGGAAAAGGAATCAGATATAAAAATGAAGAAGTTATAATGAAAGAGGGTAAAAAAAGTGTAGGTAAATAAAAAAATGACCGAAAAAAAGGAAAAATTGAAAAGAAGGCACAAAGCCATTAGAGCAAACCTCTCCGGAACGTCGGAAAGGCCTCGTTTTTATGTTTTTCGTTCACTAAATCGTATCTATGCCTCTCTTGTTGACGATGATGCGGGAAAGACTATTTTATCAGAAAGTGATTTTGGCAAGGAAAAAGAAAAAAAAGAAACAGGATCAAGCAAGAAAAAGAACAAAACCGAAAGGGCCTTTGAGGTGGGTGAAAAATTAGCAAAAGCGGCAAAGGAGAAAAAGATTACAAAAGTTGTGTTTGATCGCAAAGGTTATAAGTATCACGGACGGGTTAAGGCTGTGGCCGACGGAGCACGTAAAGGAGGACTAAAGTTTTAATTTTTTACGGCAAATATGAAAAAAGAGGAAATAAAAAAAGAGTTTGAAAACGAGGTTCTTGATATAAGCAGGGTTGAAAGAATGACTGCTGGAGGGCGGAGACTCAGATTTCGTACAGTAGTCGTTGTTGGAAACAAAAAAGGAAAAGTTGGCATCGCCTCCGCAAAGGGGAAGGATGTGCAACAATCTATTGAAAAAGCGACCAAAAAGGCACAGAAAGAAATGGTTGAAGCATTGATCTCGAAAGGAGGAACAATTCCACACGAAGTTAAAGCAAAATACGGTGCGGCGGTGGTACTGTTAAAACCGCAATCGGAAGGAAGAGGTCTTGTGGCTGGAGGAACGGTAAGAACAATTTGCGCAATGGCGGGAATAGAAAACATTTCCGGAAAGATTTTGGGAAATACAAGAAATAAATTCAATAATGCAAAAGCGGCGATTAAAGCGCTTGAGTCTTTAAAAGAAGTGGGAAACAGAAAAGGCAAGAAAGAAGAAGAAAAAAGCGAAAAGAAAGAGGAGAAGAAAGAAAAAAGTGAGGCACAGTCGCACATCCGTTAATGTGGCATATACGGGCACTGTATGTTAAAATTATACGACATTAGAAATATTATTAAGTATAAAAAACACTGGAAAGATTTTCGTGCTGAAAATGGTTTAGTGTTGGAATACTGAGTATGCAAATCCACGAAGTACAACCAAATACAAAAAATAAGAAGAAAAAACGCGTTGGACGAGGCGGAAAGAGAGGAACATACTCCGGAAAGGGAATGAAGGGACAAAAATCAAGAGCAGGAGCAAAAATGCAGCCAATAATAAGAGAAAGCCTCAAAAGATATCCTAAACTTAGAGGTTATAACTTTTCTCCTTTAAAGAATGTTTTTACGGTTAATATTGCTACGCTTGATAAAAATTTTAGCGATGGCGCAGTAATAAATCCGAAAGCTATCGCAGCAAGGGGAATAATAGGAAAAGGAAAAAGATTGGAAATTAAGGTTTTAGGAACCGGGGAAACAGAGAAAAAGTTTTATGTGCAAGGGTGTATGATTTCCAAGAGTGCTAAAGAGACGATAGAGAAAGCGGGGGGAGAGGTAAAGGAAGAAAAGAAAAAAGACAAGAAGAAAGAGGTAAAGGAAGAAAAGAAAAAAGACAAGAAGAAAGAGGTAAA
>PWKU01000016.1 GCA_003559635.1 Candidatus Nealsoniibacteriota bacterium
CAATTCTTCTTAGCTTTTAAGAGCGTTCTAATGTGCGGAATATTTAAAGGCAAATATTCGCGTTTTCTAGTTTGCTTTAAAAACATTTTAATATATAATGAAACAGTTGCTTTTTAAATAAAATTTTCGCATTTTCTATTGATGAAAACATTTTGCTTTGACTTCGATGGCACAATTGCGGATACGATTCCGCTCATTGTGAAAACAGTAGACTATTTACTAAAAAAAAGGGGGGATAATGAAATTAGTGAAGACTTGCTCCGTAGAATAAGAGAGGAGGGAATAGAAGAAGCGCTCAAGGAAATGAATGTGCCGATATATAGGTTGCTTTTTTTATATTTGCAAATAAAAAAAGAAATGAATAAGGGGTTGGCAGATGTAGCGGTCAACGCCAACATCAAGGATGTCCTTGTAAAACTTAGAAATGATGATTATCGGCTTGGAATATTGACATCAAACTCAGAAGAGAATGTAAGGAAGTTTTTAGAGAAAAATAATTTGAATTATTTTGATTTCATAAAAACTTCGGGGGTACTGGGAAAAGCAAAAAAATTAAAAAAACTGAAAAAGAAAGATGACATTTTCGTGTATATCGGAGACGAGACAAGAGATATAAGAGCCGGGAAAAGGGCAAAAGTAAAGACGGTTGGAGTTTCTTGGGGGCTGAGCTCCAGAAAGGCACTACTTCGCGCAAGGCCCGATGCATTAGTAGAGGATCCTCAAGATTTATTGAATCTTTCTTTTTAATTTTTTTATTATTTTAAACAAAGGATATGAAGAAAAGGGTGCTTATGTTTGGATGGGAGTTGCCACCTCATAACAGCGGGGGGCTTGGTATTGCCTGCTACGGACTTTCGAAGGCCCTTACGGAGAAAAAAAGAGAGATAATTTTTGTTCTTCCAAAAAAATTGGAAAACACTGACAGTGATTTTCTAAAAATCGTCGATCCGGGAGTTTCATACAAAAGAACATACAAGTTCAATTCTCCGCTTTATCCTTACGTGACGGAAAGAAAATATAACTCTACTTTTTTTAATCTTCAGGAAGTATATGGTAATAATTTACTAGAAGAAGTATTGCGTTATGCCGAGTTCGGAGCGGTTGTTGCGGAAGAAGAAGAATTTGATGTTATTCACGCCCATGATTGGCTTTCTTTCGGGGCGGGGATTAACGCTAAAAGAAAAAGCGGAAAGCCACTTGTGGCACACATTCATGCTACCGAATTTGACAGGGGTGGGGGAGAGGGGGTTAATGATATAGTCTATAGGTTGGAAAAAGATGGAATGGAACAAGCCGATAAAGTTATTGCCGTCAGCAACTTTACAAAAAACATTATTGTCAAACATTACGGAATTTCTCCGGAAAAAATTGAGGTAGTTCATAATGGTGTCGACTCTTCGGGAGAAGCTTCTGTGTTCTCTCTTCCCCACAAGATAAAGGAAGAAGGGAAAAAGTTGGTTCTTTTTGTTGGCAGGTTAACTCTTCAAAAAGGGCCGGATTATTTTCTCAAGGCTGCGAAAAAGATTTGTGCCTACTCGGATGATATTTATTTTGTAATTTCGGGATCGGGAGAAATGGAGCAATTTCTTATCGAAGAAACCGCCAAGGAGAGGCTTTCGGACAGAATTATCTTTACAGGATTTTTAAGGGGAACAGAGCTGAAAGAAATTTACCGAATGGCTGATCTTTTTGTTATGCCGTCTGTTTCAGAACCCTTTGGAATAACTCCTCTTGAGTCCTTGGTAAATGGTACGCCTGTCTTAATTTCAAAACAGTCGGGAGTTTCTGAGGTTATTTCTCACGCGTTAAAAGTTGATTTCTGGAATGTTGATGATATGGCGGACAAAATTTTAGCGGCACTAAGTTATAACTCGCTCAGTCACTGTCTTGTCGAACACGGAAGAAAAGAAGCCGTTGAAGCAACATGGAATAATGCTGCAAAAAAGTGTATAAATATATATGATGCGTTATAACGGTTTAAACCAATAGTAAAAATGCCTTCAGTTTGTTTTTATTTTCAAGTTCATCAACCGTATAGGATTAGAAAATATACTTTTTTTGATATTGGAAAAGAAAACGCTTATTTTGACGGCGATGGCGAAAATAACCTCAACAACCGTTTTATAATGCAAAAAGTTGCGAAGAAGTGTTATATTCCAACAAACAAGCTACTCTTTAAGCTGTTAAAGAATCATCCGGAATTTCGTTTTACTTTTTCCTTTTCGGGGATTGTTTTAGAACAAATGGAGCGTTATGCTCCCGAAGCGCTCGAGTCTTTTCGCGATCTCATAAGCACCGGAAGAGTGGAGGTTTTGGGAGAAACTTATTATCACTCTCTGGCCTTTATGTATTCGAAAAAAGAATTTCGAGAACAGGTGGAAATGAACAGAGAAAAAATAAAGAAACTTTTTTCAGTAGAGCCCAGAGTTTTTCGCTGTACCGAGCTTGCCTACAGCAACGAGATTGCCAAGGAGGCTGAGGAGATGGGATTTAAAGCTATCTTGGGAGAAGGAGCTGATCGAGTTTTAGGTTGGAGAAGCCCAAATTTCGTATACAAACCGGTAAATTCAAATATTAAACTCTTTTTAAAAAACTATAGGCTCTCTGATGATATTGCATTTCGTTTCTCGGAGAAAAAATGGAAGGAGCATCCTCTTACCGCCGAAAAATTTGGTAAATGGGTTTCGGATGTCAATGGAAATGGGGAGGTTGTTAATCTTTTCATGGATTATGAGACTTTTGGAGAGCACCAGTGGGAAGAAACAGGGATATTCAGGTTTTTGGAGAGGTTACCTGAGGAGGTTTTAAGGCATCCTGACAACGATTTTGCAACACTTTCTGAGGGGTCTGAAAGATATGATGCGAGAGATGTGGTTGATGTTCCACATGTAACTTCTTGGGCTGATATGGAGCGTGACCTTTCAGCGTGGGTCGGAAATGATATGCAACAAGACGCCTTGTGCAAGCTTTACGAAATTGAGGAAGACGTGCTTGCTACAAAAGACGAAGAAATGATTGACCAATGGAGGAGATTTCAGACGTCTGACCAAGTTTATTATATGTCCACCAAGGGAATGGGAGATGGAACTGTTCACGGGTATTTTAGCCCTTACGGTTCGCCATACGATGCCTTTATATGTTTTTTTAATGCTCTTAGCGATTTCAAGCTAAGAGTAAGTGAGAAGAAGAATATTAAAAAATAACTCCGGCACCAATTATTTATAATCAAAAATTTATATGAAAAAAGCTGAAAAAATAACTCCAACAGCCGATAAATTATTCGAGGTTTCTTTTGAGGTTTGCAACAGAGTAGGGGGTATCTATAGAGTACTCGAATCAAAGGCGGATAAGATGATTCAGCATTATGATGATAAATATTTTCTTGTAGGACCCTATTATCGGGAAAAGGCAAAAGGAGAATTCAAGGAAGAGGCGGCTCCTCCGAAAATTAGGAAAATTTTTGAAAAACTGGAAGATGAAGGAATAAGGTGCCACTATGGAAGGTGGCTTGTTAAAGGAAAACCGTTGGCAATTCTTATTGATTTCACCGATTATTTCTACAAAGTTAATGAGATTAAGAAAGAGATGTGGGATAATTTTGGTGTTGATTCCCTACATACAGGATATGATTACAACGAACCTACTTGTTGGGCTTACGCGGCGGGGAGATTAATCAGGGAAATTTATTCGGAATATAATGGAGAAAAAATTGTAGCTCACTTCCACGAGTGGCTTTCTACGGCCGGACTTCTGTATTTGAAATCGAAAAACTGCAATGTAAAAACGGTATTTACAACTCATGCAACGAGCCTTGGCAGAACACTCGCTTTTCACAGCATCAATTTTTATAAAAATTTGGACAAGATATCACCCGATGAGGAGGCGAGAAAATACGGTGTTTTTCCCAAACACTCTGTTGAAAAGACAGCCGCGAAGGAGTGTGATATCTTTACGACAGTGAGCGAGATTACGGGCATGGAGGCAGAAAAATTTTTAGGGAGAAAACCGGATGTCCTACTCCCAAATGGTCTTGATATAGAAAAGTTTTTAAGCTTTGAGGATATTGCTGTAAAGCACCGTTTGCAAAGAAGAAGATTGAGAAATTTTGTGGGTTCATATTTCTTTCCTTATTATAAGTTTGATTTGGAGAATACGCTCTTTTATTTCATTATCGGCAGAAATGAGCTGCGGGCAAAAGGAATCGATATTTATATTGATGCTCTCGGAAGACTGAATAAAAAAATGCAGGAGGAGAAAAAAGATCGAACGGTTGTCGCTTTTTTGTT
This sequence comes from Candidatus Nealsoniibacteriota bacterium, assembly GCA_003559635.1. GTDB lineage: Bacteria > Patescibacteriota > Minisyncoccia > Minisyncoccales > PWPS01 > PWHW01. The sequence continues at coordinate 4,287 of PWKU01000016.1, forward strand.
CATTCCCGCAGATGTTAGAGGAATAAATCCGTCGCTTCTTGAAAATGTTGAATACTTCAAGGATTTGGAGGAGTCACTTGAAAGCGCTCTTCCCAACATAGAAGAAAGAATACTTTATAATATTTTAAAAGAAGAAGAATTAACGAGAGAGAATCTCATAAGTGAAGAATATTTACTGGAAATTGAAAAGAAACTTCACAGGATGAAGCGTACCGGCGAGACTCCTTCGCTTTCTACTCACCACCTAAACTCTTTGCATGATGAAATTATAAATCACCTAAAAAACGCGGAACTTTTAAACAAAGAAAGTGACAGAGTAAAGGTTATTTATTACCCCGTTTACTTAACAGGCTACGACGGTCTTTCTAATTTAAATTATGAAGAGGCGCTTGAAGCATGCCATATGGGCGTTTTCCCTAGTTTTTATGAACCATGGGGATACACTCCGCTTGAAGCGGCCGCCCTGGGAGTTTCATCGGTAACAACCGATTTGGCCGGCTTTGGAAGATTTCGAAAAGGATTAAAAACAAAGAAAGATCGTCCGGGAGTTTATATCTTGGAGAGAGAAAAAAAAGAGGATAGTGAGGTTGTAGATGATTTGTATTCATTTTTGTATGATTTCATGAAAACCTCTAGAAGAGAAAGAGTGGAAAACAAGATTGAGGCGAGGAAAATTGCCTCAAAGGCTGACTGGCAAAATTTTGTAATTAACTACATAGAGGCTCATAATAAATCTTTTCAGGAGAAAAAGTAAAATGAAAGTAACACATTTTTTGGGGCCAAAAAATCAAATAAGCAAGGAAGTGGACGGTGCAAGCTTTTTACTCTCTGGTAATGCGGGTGATTATTTGTGGCTTGACGGACACACAAAAAGTCGCTATCAAGGATGGTTTTGCCGAATAGCGGACAAGATGTATCGTATTGTTGAAGGATTTGAAATTGAAAACGGTGGGGAGGTGGAGGAGATTCAGAACGGATTCAACCACATTGAACGAAAAAGAGAGAATGTTACAGAGATATTTCATTTGCCGAATTTTTCACATACGCTTATTTATGAGCTGAGTGAAGAGAAGAAAGTTGATGTTTTTCTTGATGTAAGAGAATCATATTCTTCCTTGAAAGCAAAAGATTATATTTTCCAAAAAGAGAAAGGATTTTTGACTTTGCGATTTTATAATAATCTTTTCCTGGCGGTAAAATGCGAAGACGGAGAGAACATTGCTTCTCTTGAGCACCGGTATTATGAATATGACGAAAGAAGAAATTCTCCGCCGTTTGACAGAAGCGTTTACAGAGGAATCTCCTTGTCCGGCAAAAAATTTGTTTTTGGAGTAGGGGAGAGTAAGAAGGACGCAATAGAAGAGGCTGAAAAAGAAATATCAAAAAGAGTTTTTAAAGAAAACGAAAAGATAGATGTTCTTTGCGCCAAAAAGTCCCTTGAAGGGCTGTTGGTAGAAAGTCAGCCGGGTATTTATGCGGGGCTTCCTTGGTTTTTTCATTTTTGGCCGAGAGATGAAGCAATATCACTTAAATCTCTAATTAAGGTTAACCCGTCAAAAGCAAAAGAAATATTCTTCCGATTACTATCTAAAGGACTTGAAAAAGGACCCGGAGGGGTAATAAATATAGACGCCATTGGATGGCTCTTTAAACGAGCAGAAGATATTTTACCCGTAACGGATATCTCGGAAAAAGAAAAAATACGAAGATTTTTGAAGAAGTATCTGGAAGATTTTCTGTTGTTTTTCACCGAAAACGGCTTTGCCGTAAATCGTCCGAATGAGACATGGATGGACAGCTTGGATCGGAGCGGAGCCAGAATTGAGTTACAGGCAATGAAACTTAATATGTATAAAATGGCGAGGATTCTTTCTAATAAGAAGAGTGAGAGGGATTTTTACGGAAGAATGGAAGGCGAGATGAAGCAAAAAGTGAAAAATGTTTTTTTTGACGGAGAAAACCTTTATGATGGGTATTATCCTCATAAAGATATTATTGAAAAAGAAATTCGTCCCAATATATTTATTGCGGCCTATATATATCCCGAGCTGCTCCAGAAGAAGGAATGGATAAAGTGTTTTGACAATGCGCTTGCTAAGCTTTGGCTTCCCTGGGGAGGAATTGCGACGCTGAATAAAGAGAGTGAAGGCTTTTACTGGGAGCACACCGGAGAGAGCCCGGAAAGTTATCATCAAGGGGATAGTTGGTTTTACATAAACAATCTTACAGCTTGCGTTCTCTCGAAACTTAACAAGCGGAAATACGGCAGTTATATAGAAAAGATTATGCAGGCTAGTCAAGAAGAGATTCTCTGGATGGGGGCTGTGGGGTCTCATGGAGAAGTAAGCTCTGCAAAAGCATTGGAGAGCAGGGGCGCTGTGAGCCAGGCGTGGAGCTGTGCGATGTACCTAGAAGCGAAAGAGAAAACAAAAAGACTCTTTTAGAGAAAGGAGGAAGTTATTTTTCCTTTCTATATTATATTATCTCCAGTATTTCTTTGATTGTTCTCATGGGCGAACTATCATAATCTTTGTCGTTTATTTTTTGAGATACAAGCAAAGCCGCAAGAGGTTTTGCTTCTTTGTTTCTATAGCGCGCGGGATAAGTATGTTCAAGATCTTTCTCCAATATAAAGATCTCTAATTTTTTCAAAGCATTTATTTTTTCTTTATGAGATTGCTTTTTACTAAACTTTGGAAACTTTCCCAATCTTCGCAGAGAAATAGAAGTGAAGGCATCACTGTCAAGCATTACCGCATAGGGGATATTAAAGACATCGCAAAGGTTTGCGTAAAGGTCTACAGACCCTTTACCTCGGGTGTAGACCACCTTAATATCCTTGTCTTTGCGGTAAAATCGGTTAATCATCTCACGCATAAAAATAGCGTCGGAAACTCCTTCGACAAGCAAGACCTTGTCGGCAAAAAGCATTCCTGAATTATCGTCGTTTATTTCTTGGACAAGTCGGTCGAGATCTACATCCTTTTTATGAAAGCCGAAAAGAGAGGTGCTATTATTTTTATTGCGAGCAACTCTCCAGATATTGGGCAGATATTTTGCTTGTATAAATGTGGGGTGGTGTGTAGTAAATAATATCTGCTTCCCGTAGTGATTTTTTTCTAAGAAATAAAGAAACCTTTTTATAATTGACGGATGAAGATGGATTTCCGGCTCGTCGATGAGAATAATTTTGTATCGAGGGTGGAATATATAAAAGAGGATCACGAAGAGCCTCTTAAACCCTTCACCCATTCTTCGTACCGAGCGAGTTTTTTTGTCAGAATAAATATTATAAAGAAAGAGCTCTTCGTTTATCTCAATTTCTTTAAAGTACTTCTCAAGCACTCGCGAAAACTCTTTGTATTCTTTCGGGTAGTCTTCTTTGAAACTTTTAAGATTATCAACGACCCGAGAATAATCTATTTTATCATTAATACGGATAAAGCAATCTCTGAAAGTCACCTCAGATGGGTTTGACAACTTCCCGCCCTTATAAGTGAGAAAATATCTCTTGGAGTTTGACTTAAGAGTGATTTTGATATCGGCATCTTTGTCCAAAAACCTGTCGGACTCCAACTCTTCTTCAAAGAAGAGGTTTATTGCGTCGAGGATATTTGTCTTTCCCGCATTATTGGGACCGACTAAAATATGAAAGTCAAAAAAATCTCTTAAGTGGAGAGGTTCTTTTATACTCTTGTAATGATTGATAACAACTTCTTCAATATGCATTGTCCTATTATAAATTTAATTGAATTAAAAATCAAAAGGTTTTAATAGTTAAAAATAAGGAATTTTTGCACAGGAGTGTTTTCTAATCAACAAATGAGGCTGAAATGAAAGTTGTGAAACTCATCATTTGTCATTCCCGTGTCCTCTCTGTGTCATTCCCGACTTGATCGGGAATCCAGAGATAAAAGGGGCTGTTTCAGCCTCCTTTTGCGTTAGAAAACGGTATCATTTCAGCCTCATCTTGCATTGTACAACACTAGGGGTTGCATAATTTATAGAATTGTCTATAATGCTTTAAGATTAAAAGGTCGAGTTTTACACATTAAATAAAACAGATATGGATACCAAAAAGATACTTATCGTCATCGCGATAGTTCTGGCAGTTGTTATCGTCATCGCCGCTTTTTCTCTAATGGATGAAACTGGTGAATTTCCTGTCGATGACCAACTGGATGATGAACTTGAAGATCCTTTTGTAGACGATGAATTTGACTTTGAATTTGACGACGAAGAAATGGACGAAGAAGTAGATGAAGACGACGAAGAAATGGATGAAGAAGACGAAGACGACGAAGAAATGGATGAAGAAGACGAAGACGACGAAGAACTCGAAGAGTAAAATACACTAATTTGAGGAATAAAAACCCTTTTTGCGTGTTAGCGCGGAGAGGGTTTTTGTCTTGATTAAATCCTCCAGATGTGTTATTTTTCTACTACGTTTAAGTTTAATATTTTGAAATGAACAGTTCGCGCAAAATAACAATTATAGTAAGTGTTGTTCTGGGAGTGATTGGTTTTAGTTATTTGTTTATATATTTAAACAACACATTATTCCCAAGATACGATGTTCCGACACTGCACGAGGGGAGTGTTATTGCTGAAAATTGGATAAGGAATCACTCGCAATCTTTTCCTCCTTATGGGAGAGATCTTCAGCTTGAAGCTCGAAAAGAAATAGAGAGAGGAGAATACGAGTTTGCCTTCTCATTTACTACCGAGGATCCGGAATACGGAACTCATAATAATGAAATGGAAGTTAGGACTAAAAATCTAGAGGTTGTAAGGGCTGTTACCAACGGAATTTTCGATGAGATAAAAAATGAATATATAGAGGTTCAAGAAACAGTTAAAATGTATCTTGTTTCGGGCGATGATGAAGACAGAAGGGTTGAGGCGGTAGAGAGAACAATTTCCGCATCGGTGATAGAAGACATAGAAAGAGTGTTAATTGAAGAACTTCTAAGCGGACCAACGGCTCAGGAGCAGGAAAGGGGGTATTCGACTCTTATTGAAAGAGAGACTAGACTTCTTTCTTTTCGAGTTGAAGATGGAACAGCTTATGTTGAGCTTAGTATTCCTCTTGACCAGCAAGCGGAACTCGGCAGGGAGCAGATTGTGAAAACAATAGCTCAGCTTAGTGGAATCACGGAGGTAAGGGCTCCGGAAAGGAGACAGGTGGTCACTCTTGAAATAGAGGGAATCACGGAAGACTTTGTCTTTGAAAGAGACCTTCAGGAGGGTTCAACTGGAACAGATGTGAAGTATTTGCAAATTGTTCTTAATGCCGATCCGGATACGATTGTCGCGCAACAAGGTCCAGGATCTCCCGGAGAAGAGGCTGAAAGTTTTGGAGAATCGACAACACGAGCTGTGATGGTCTTCCAGAGGAAATATTCCGATGAGGTCTTAGAGCCGGCGGGACTGATATTGAGTACGGGGATTGTTGACGAATACACGCGAGATAAGCTTAATTCAATTTTAGAAGAAAGTGCGTGGTAAAATATATGTTTTTTGTTTTAAAAAGGTCGAGATAATAGTTGTAAACAAAATAAAATTATGATTAACAAATTATTAATTGGAATAGTAATTATCGTAGTAGTTGTTGTAATTGGTTTCGCTATTTCCACTCTGGAAGCGCCGGAAACGCTTGATGATGATGTTGTTGATGAATATATCACCATTGTCGAGGAGTGGATTGGGGAAAATGCAAAAACCTATACGGAAAGAGGAGGTTCTGACTTGGAGTATATCCGGGCTGTAGAAGTTGAGGAAGATGTTTACGAACTGACTTTCGACTTCAATGCAAATTTTGCAGGATATGGAGAAGTGGGCGAAGATGAGATGGCGGCACAAGTCATTACTCCCCACACCATTGTGGTTACAGTAGAAGACGGGGAAGTGTTTAAAGCCATCACTAATGAAGTGTATGACGAAATAAACGAAGAAATGATTGATCCTGAAGCGGGGGTTAAGGTTGACGTTTATTTCGCAATCGTTGAAGATGGTATGGAAGAAGTCTCTTCCGTAGAACGTGAACTTTCCACTTCGCAAGATATAGAAGAAAACACTGTCTATGAACTTTTGGCTGGACCTACTCAGGACGAAGAAGATGAGGGTTACTTTACGGCAATAGATGAAGGAACAATACTGCTGTCGTTCCATGTTGAAAATGGAGTGGCTTACCCGGACTTTAGCTCCGAATTGGATGCTTCCGGTTCTGCTACCGTTATGATGATTCGAGAACAAATCGAAAACACGCTTCTTCAGTTTGAGAATGTGGAAGAGGTTGAAATCTCAATTGAAGGAGAGAGTGAAGGAATTCTACAGCCCTAATTTTGAAGGGGTAGTTTAGAAAGAGAAAGCGGCAAAATCTTGCCGTTTTCTTTTTTTGGTGTTATTTTGTAAAAAACATCTATTATGAAAAACCCTAAACTTGGCGCACACATTTCCGCTTCCGGAGGTCTGGGAAAAAGTATCCAAAGAGCAGAAGAGGTGGGCGCCGAATGTATTCAAATTTTTGCAGGAAGTCCCCGTCGATACGAGGTTGCTTCTATTGGGGAGAAAGAAAAAAACTATTTTCAAGGAGAGTTACAAGAAAAAAGGATATACCCGGTTTATATCCACGCAAGCTATTTATTAAATCTTGCCTCCGAAAATCGATATATAAAGGAAAGGTCGCTAGAAAGCGTTAAAGAATCACTTAAGCTTTGTTCTTTTCTGGGATTGCAGGGGGTGGTCTACCATCCCGGATCTCCAAAAGGGGGAGATAAGAACATGGCCATTGAAAGAGAAATAGAGTGTATAAAAAAGATTCTCAAGGAGACCCCCGAAGATGCAATTCTTGTTATAGAAAATACCGCGGGGGAGAAAAAAATAGGGACAAATCCAAAAGAAGTAGGATATATTTTTAAAGAAGTAAGATCTTCACGACTTAAGGTCTGCATTGATACTGCCCACTCTCTTGAATCGGGGAATATCAAAGAGTTTAAAGATGAGCAAATCAAGCAGTGGATGAATGATTGGAATAATGAGGTTGGGCTTGAAAACATTTCTCTTTTTCATATAAATTATTCCCAAACGAAAGCGGAATCTCGGCATGACCGCCATGCAAACCTAGGTGAAGGTTATATTGGGCTTTCCGGGCTTAAGAACTTAATGAGAAATAAGAATGCAAGTAGGTTCCCATGGATTATAGAGGTTCCCGGCTTTGATGGGAAAGGACCGGATAAGAAGAATTTGGATATTCTTAAGGAGATGCGCGAAAGTTTGTAAAAATTTTACCACGTTGTGTTGACTCGAATATTTTTGACTTTTTGTTCTTCAAAATATAGAATGAAAGAATGAGACAAATTATGGATTTTTATAAAATTACGGAAGTTGTTATTGATGGTATAACGAAGGGGAAAGAGATAGAGATCTATTACCCGAGAACAGAGAATAGAGAGGAGGGTTGGCGTAAGGTTGTTCCAAAGAGCATTACTACCGATATTCCTCCAAACGGGGAAAAGCTTGTTGCGGGAAAAGATAGGCTCAGTCCGGGGCATATTCTAAATGCGGTTGATTCGGATTCGGAAAATGAAGGGGTAAAATCGTTTATTATAGGAAAAGTAAAAAAGGCTCGTAAATTAAATAAAGATGGATGAAAAATATAGATTAATTGTTGAGGGGGCCAAAGATGCAATAATTATAATTAGTGAAGGTCTTATCAGTTATATTAATCCTTACGGTGCACAAGAGTTGGGGTATTCAAGAGAAGAAATGATTGGAAACAACTTTCTTGATTTTGTTGGAGAATCTTCCAAAAAGACTGTCGAGGAGAATTACAGAAGAACACTGGGTGAGAAACAAACATTTCTTTATGAAGCTGATTTTCAAAAAAAGGACGGAAGCTTGATCCCGGCCGAGATTCGCGCCCAAAAGGTAGAGCTCGACGGAAAGTCCGCCGATTTGGTTTTTATAAGAGATATTCGTAAAAGGAAAAAAGCCGAAGAAGTTTTTCATCTTCAAGAAGAAAGGTTTCATACGGTGACGGAAAACATTCCCGATGTTGTTGCACGCTTTGACAGGGACTCGCGTTATGTTTACATAAACGCTGCCGGAGAAAAGGTAATGGGAAAGTCAAAGGAAGAGATTTTTTGGAAGACAGACGAAGATTTGGGCGTCCAAAGAGAAAAGGCGGAAGCATTTAAAGATGCGATAGGCCTTGTTTTTGAGAAGAAAGAAAAAAAGACATTTTATAGTGAGACGGTAGTTAATGGAGAACGAAAATATTTTTATACGGTTCTGGTTCCGGAGTTTTTAAAAGACGGAGAGGTTAATTCGGTGCTTAGTATCACGAGAGATATTACCGAAATAAGAGAACTTGACCAAGTAAAGTCAGAATTTATTTCTATTACCTCGCATCAGCTACGGTCTCCACTTTCTGTCATAAACTGGTGTGCACTTTCCTTATTAAGGGGAGAAGTGGGAGATGTCAAGGAAGAGCAACAAGAATACTTGGAGAGAATCCATGAGTCGGCAAGGAAGTTAATCAAAGTCTCGGATGTTTTCTTGAATACGACAATGCTGGATCTGGAAATGCTTGTTTTTAATCCACGCAATATAGATATTGTTACCACCGGTGAAGAAACCATAAGAGAATTTGAACATATAATCAAACGGAAGAAGATTAAATTTACAAAGGATTATAATAATCTTTCGATGATCAAATTTGATCCGCGTATCTTAAAGATTATCTTTCGGGGAATGATTTCAAATGCTCTTGAATATACTCCTGAAGGTGGCACGGTGGAACTTATAATAAAAAAAGATAATACCGGCAAATATCTCCTTATGGAGTTTGGAGATGATGGTTGCGGAGTTCCACAGGACGATCAAAAGAAAATTTTTACCAAATTTTACCGGGCGGAGCCGGCAAGAAATATTCAATCTTATGGAACAGGATTGGATCTTTACTTGATTAAATCGGTTTTGGAAAAAATCGGGGGGAGTGTCGAAGTAGTTTCTCCTAATCCTAAATTTCAGCGGGGCGTAGTCTTTTATATAAAGATTCCGCTTTTAGAAGAGAAGGAAACAATTTCATAATTGTAAATTAGATGAATTTTGATAAAAGGTATCAAGGACTTAACGATACCCAGCGTCTTGCGGTTGATCATATTGAAGGGCCCCTTCTTGTTGTTGCCGGCCCGGGATCGGGAAAGACAGAGATTTTGGGTATCAGAGCGGGCAATATCTTAAAGAAAACAGACACTCCACCGGAGAGTATTCTTTGCCTTACCTACACAGAGACAGCCTCTTCAAATATGAAGGAAAGGCTTATTGACCTTATAGGAGAAGATGGGCACAAGGTGCCTGTGCACACTTTTCACGGATTTTGCAAAAAGATAATGGAATCCTACCCGGAATATTTTTTGAAGGGTTCTTTTTTTAATGTGGCGGACGATGCTACAAAAACCGGAATTTTATCCGATATTTTAGATGATTTAGATTACAAAGATCCGTTATATGGTATTCATCCAAAGAAGGGGCATATTTACTTAAATGCGGTAAAAGAGGGAATTACGCAGCTTAAAGAAAGCGGATTAACGGTAAGTGAATTTCGGGAAGTAATCAAGAAAAATCGAGAGTTTTTTGAAAAATCAAAAGAAGATGTTGACGAAGTTTTTGGAGAAAGAGTAAGTAAGGAAATTTTTTCAAAGATTAGGGATTTGGTACAAAAATTCAGAGAAGAAGACAGGTTTATCCTAAGCCATGTTAAGTCTTTTCCTCACGTCATAGCCGATTCACTGGAGGGGCCTCTTGCGACGGGGGATACGACAGAAATCTCGGGATGGAAAGGTTTATGGACCAAAAATGTAGGGGGAAAGAGAGTTTTTAAGAATTTTCCGGACATAGAAAAGATGGAAAGTTTGGCTGATATTTACGAGAAATATAAAAATAAGATGTATGATGAAGGATATTATGAGTTTCTTGATATGCTTCTTGATGTTGCCGTGGAAATTGAAAATAACGGTGTTCTTAAAAGTGAGCTTCAAGAGAAGTACTTATATTTTTTAGTTGATGAGTTTCAGGACACAAACGGAATTCAGATGCGTATTTTGAACCTTTTAGCCGAAGATGAAAAAGACAAGAAACCCAATATTTGCGTTGTAGGAGATGACGACCAAGCAATTTACAAGTTTCAGGGAGCAGAGATATCTAATATTTTGAATTTTAAAGAAAGATATCCGAGCACGGAAATAATTACTCTGGTGAAAAGTTATCGGTCAGAACAGAAAATTCTTGACTTGGCACGAAAAGTTATTTTGAAGGGAGAAAAGAGGCTTGAAAATCTTGTCGAAAAAATCGATAAAAACATTGTTTCCGAAATCGGGAGTGGAGGAGATGTGGTCTGCAAGACATTTAGGACAAAAGAGGAAGAGTTTACATTCATCGCGCGCAGTGTGAAGGAAAGACTGGAAATGGGCGTAGATCCGGAAGAAATCGCGGTGATCGGAAGGACTCACAAGACACTCAGAGAAATCGGGCACTTTTTTTCTCGTTTAGAAATTCCCACATACTCGGAAAGAAAAGAAAATGTATTGGAGAAAGAGCACGTCAGACAGATAATCACGATTATAAAATTTGCATCTCTTTTTTTGGAAGGGGATAGGAAAACGGCGGAAGAACTTCTCCCGGAGATACTAAGTTATCCTTTTTGGAAAATTCCAAGAAAAAAAATATTAGATATTTCAGTTAAATCATATATTGAGAGAAAGAGCTGGCTTGTGTGCATGGAGGAAGAAAACCTTTCAAGCGTTGCCGAATTTCTATTGGATTTCTCTGTAAAAGCGAAAAGCAAATCTCTTGAAGAAATGGTTGATATTATTATTAATTCACAAAGGGCTCCTTTTAAAGAATTTTATTTTTCAAAAGAAAATTTTCAAAAAAGGAAAAGTGACTATTTGGATTTTCTTTCTTCTCTGAAACGTTTTGTAAAAGGAGTAAAAGACTTTCGGGCGGGAAAGTTTATAAAAGCAAAAGACTTGCCCGGGTTTTTGGAGATTTATGAAAAGAATGAAATACCAATGCTTAATAAGAACCCGCTTGTCTTAGAGGAAGGGGCGGTACCTCTTATGACAGCGCACAATGTCAAAGGAAAGGAGTTTGATACTGTTTTTATTCTAAATTGCCAAAAAGAGGAATGGGGTGTTGCCAAGGGAAAACAAAAGATATCGCTTCCACCCAACACTCCTTTCAAGAGAGCCGGGGATGACAGAGATGACAGGCTACGCCTTTTTTATGTTGCTCTTACCAGAGCGAAAAACCGTCTTTGCCTTGTTTCTTATGAAAAAGAGGAAGAAGGAAGGAATTTAACACCCTTGGAGTTCTTGAGCGACCTTAAGGCGGAGAAAATAGAGGAAAGCGTTGATGAAGAGGCTGTTAAAAATTATTTCTTTTCTCCTTATTCTCCACCTTTCTGTAAAAAAGAGAGGGATTTTCTTCTTCCTTTGGTAAAACAACACAAGCTTAGTGCCACCGGACTCAACAGGTATTTAGATACTACAGAAGGTGGTCCCCAGAATTTTTTAGAAGAAAACATTTTACGTTTTCCGAAGAAAAAAGCTCCCCCTCTCTCCTACGGCACAGCGGTACACAACACTATAATGGAGATGTATGTTGAGGCAAAGAAGGCTGGCGGGTTTCCAAAAAAAGAAAAGCTGTTGAAATTCTTTGAGAACTATCTTTCAGAAGAGAGGCTCTCCGAGCGTGATTTTGAAAAACTCTTGGAGCAAGGAAAGGAAGAAATTGCCTTTTTTTACAAAAATAAAAGAAGAGAGTTTTCTCTTGATCACTTAATTGAGAAAAACTTTAAAGATGAAAAATGTTTTATAGAGAGTATTGAGATTACGGGAAAAATTGACAAAATTATTAAGAAAGACGGCGAAATAACGGTTTCGGATTTTAAAACCGGAAACCCGTTGAAAGACTGGAAGGGGAAAAATGAATACGAAAAAATAAAGCTGTGGAGGTGTAAAAATCAACTTGTTTTTTACAAACTCTTGATTGAAACTTCAAAAGAATTTAAGGGAAAATATTTTATGTCATCCGGAAGTTTGGAGTTTATAAAGCCCACCAAAGAAGGGGAGTTAGCTACTTTGTTTTTAGAAATAAAAGAGGAAGATGAAGAAAGATTAAGGCATCTTATTAAAATAGTGGGGGAGAAAATAAAAAAGCTTGAATTTCCTTCAGTCGAAGAATATAAGAAAAGCACGGTAAAAGAAATCAGGAGATTTGAAGAAGATCTTCTTGCCGGAAAAATATAAATAAATTCACCCAAAAAGTTGAGCTAAGCCCGGTTTGGCCCAACACGGGGAATTGATATGGGAAATAGTAAGAAGAAAAAAGAAAATATTATTCTACATATTGATATGGATTATTTCTTCGCTCAAATCGAGGAGAGGGAAAATCCGCAGTTCAAAGGAAAGCCGGTTGTTGTTGGCGCCGACCCGAAAGAAGGGAAGGGCAGAGGGGTGGTTTCAACCTGTAATTATGAAGCACGGAAGTTTGGTATAAAATCGGGAATGCCGATATCGAGAGCTTATAAACTATGTCCCCAAGCTATTTTTCTTCCGGTAAATATGCAGCTTTACAAAAGGGTTTCCCGCGCAGTTTTTCAAATCGCTCAAAAGTTTTCTTCAAAGATGGAAAGAGTTTCCTTAGACGAAGCCTATATTGACCTTACCGGGAGAGTTGGAAGTTATAAAGAGGCTCGAAGAGAAGGGGAAGATCTTCGGAAAATTGTTTTCGAAAAAGAAAGGCTGACTTGCAGTATAGGAGTTTCTAAAAACAAGATGATGGCAAAGATTGCCTGCGAGCTAGCAAAGCCTGATGGGATAAGAATTATCACTCCCGTGCAAGCTGCCAAAACAATAGCAAGCATGAAAGTGGAAACCATACCCGGGATAGGGCCCAAAACAAGGCAATTTATCGAGAAAAAATTAAAAAAGAAAGATCCACAAATCAGGGATGCTCTTGTATTTTCGAAAAGTGAACTAGCAGATTTTTTCGGAAAGAGAGGAGAAGAATTTTATTATAAGCTTCGGGGAATTGACAAATCTCCCGTAGAGGAAAAAAAAGAGGCGAAGTCTGTAGGAAAGGAGCATACATTCCAGAAGGATACCAGGGATGCAAAGATGATTATAAAAGTTTTTAAGAGGCTTGTTGGTGATGTCCATAGCCAAGTGAAAGATAAGAAGATAAACGGATTAACAGTTGTTTGCCGCTATGAAGATTTTGAGACACATACAAAACAAATATCTTTTGATGCCGGAAAATATACCGAAGAGTTTTTATACAAAAAAAGCATTTCGCTACTTTTGAAATTTCTAACACAAAGCAATAAAAAAATTCGTCTCATTGGTTTCAGAGTAAAGATTGCTTAATACCCGATAATTATCCAAAGAAAAAGCAAATCCAAACGGCGGTTTGGGTTTTTTCTTTTATTTGTTATATACTGGCAAAGTTAATTATGAAAAATTATGGAAAAGTTTCTAAAACAGGTAAGAAAACAAATCAAAAAGGAAGGTGAAAAGAACAATATAAGTAAAAACTTAATAAGACGCTTGCTTTTGCCGGAGCGCTTTTTAGAATTTACAATCGAAATTGGAGGAAAATATGTCTCGGCATACAGATCACAGCACAGCAGTATTATGGGCCCCTACAAGGGAGGAATTAGATTTAGCGAATATGTTACACAAGATGAAGTAAAAGCTCTGTCAATGCTAATGACACTCAAATGCGCGCTAATTAATATTCCTTTCGGGGGAGCGAAAGGGGGAGCGGTGATTGACCCTCGAAAATTATCGGTCACAGATCAAGAAAAACTGGCAAAGGAGTATGTTAAAGGATCCTTTCCCGTCATAGGACCGGAGACGGATATCCCTGCTCCGGACATTAATACGGACGAGAGGGCGATGTCTGTGATGGTAAAGGAGTATTCGAGGATATGTAGAAAAGAAACAATTGGAGCGTTTACCGGAAAACCGGTGCAAGAGGGCGGTCTTGATGGCAGAGTTGAAGCTACCGGCCTCGGGGGTTTTTCGGCACTGGATGAGTTGTGCAGAGTTAAAAACATTAAAAATCCTGCGATCGCCATACAAGGTTTTGGGAAAGTTGGATCTAATTTTGCCAAATTCGCGGATAAGGCGGGTTATAGAATTGTTGCGGTAACCGATCATAGCGGGGGAGTAAAGGATGAAGGTGGATTAGATGTAAAAAAAATGATAGAAATAAGGTCGGTAGAGAGTGGTGGAGAGAAAATTAGCAACAAAGAGCTCTTAGAAATGGATGTGGACATACTTGTTCTGGCGGCAGTAGAAAATGTAATTACAAAAAAGAACGTAGATAATGTGAGAGCGAGAAACATTATTTCTCTCGCCAACGGACCAATCACAAGAAAATCTGAAAAAAAGCTTTATGAGAGAAAAATTACGGTTGTTCCCGATATTTTGGCAAGTTCTGGCGGGGTAGGTGCTTCTTATCTTGAGTGGGTGCAAGCGCGAGAAGACAAGACTTTCACGAAAGAAGAAGTTTATTCCTTTGTTTCCAAAAAAATAAAGGATGCGTTTTTGGAGATTTATAAGAAGAGCAGTAAAGAGGATATTCCGCTGTCTAGAGCGGGATACGGTATTGCGCTTGCAAGACTAGAGAAGGTGTTATCAACGAAGAAAGATAATTAGAAGGACATTTCGAGTCCTTTTTGTAAAATAATATAATTTTTTAGATGAGTGTTAGCGCCCCAAAGAGCATAGTTTCCAATGAGCCTATTTCCGTATCGGACTACATTTCGGTAATTAACGAACTTCTTTCACGCATTAATTTAAAAGTGCTTGGAGAGGTTTGCGAAATGAAAACAGCATCGAGCGGACATGTCTATCTTTCTCTAAAAGACGAACAAACCGGCGATGTGATAAACTGTGCCATTTGGAGTTCCGTTTATAGAATGTGCGGAGTGAAAATTGAAAACGGAATGAAAGTAATTTTATCCGGAACAGCCGATGTTTACAGAGCAAGAGGAACATTGACTTTCAAAGTAAAAACGGTTGAGCCGGCGGGCGAAGGAGCACTGAAGAAAGCATACGAAGAGCTAAAAGCCAAATTATCGAAAGAAGGTTTTTTTGATGTGGATAGGAAAAGAGAGCTACCCGCATATCCACAAAAGATAGGAGTTATTACCTCAGAAAAAGGAGCGGCGGTACATGATTTTATTAACAATTTGGGAAAGTTCGGGTTTAAGGTGTCAATTTGTGATTCGCGGGTTGAGGGACAGGAAGCAGTGGAAGATCTTTTAAAATCAATAAAGGTGATGAAAAAGAAAGATCTGGATGTTTTGGTTATTGTTCGTGGAGGAGGTTCTTTGCAATCTCTTATGGCATTTGACAATGAAATGCTTGTAAGAGAGATTGTTAATTTTCCGGCACCGGTAGTTGCGGGAATTGGTCACCACGAGGATATTACTCTTGCCGCCCTCGCAGCCGATGTTTCCGAATCTACACCGACGGCGGTTGCAAACAAAATATCTTGGGGGTATGTAAAGGCTCTGGATACGGTTTTACTCTACGAGAAAAGGATTGAAGATTATTATAAAGATGTACTTTACAAGAATAAGGAAGAGGTTGCTTCCTATGTAGAAAAAGTAACGCTTTTTTTCAAAAAAATACTGGATGAGTATAAGCGATCAGAAGACAGGATAAGGCAAGTTGTCCTGAACTCATCATATCTTCTAAGGGGCAAAAAGGAAAAGATAAAAGGCATGGAAGAGAGTATTTTTTCCGAGTTTAGAATGGCCTTAAATGAAACAAAATTTAAGCTGGAGAAGTATGAAGAGATAATTTCCGGCAATGATCCCGAGAAACAGTTACGGCTGGGGTATGCTATAATCAAAAAAGACGAAAAAGTCATAAAGAGCATCAACCAACTAAAAGAAAACGAATTGATTGGGACAACTTTCTTTGACGGAAAGGTTGTTTCTAAGATTAAAAAGATAATAAAAGAAAACAAAAATGAGCAAAAAAGAAAATCTAAGTGATAATTTAAAAAAATTATCCGAAACAGCACAATGGTTTGAAAATCGCGAAGATGTTGATGTAGAGGAAGGACTAAAAAAAGTTAAAGAGGCAGTGGAAGTAATCAAGGAGAGCAAGAAAAGACTGAAGGAGATTGAAAACGAATTCGAAAAAGTGAAAAAAGAGCTCGATGAAGAAGAACAAGAGTAAGAAAGGTTAACTGAACACGCACACTTGTTGTGACTCAGGGCTTCTAAGAGCTTAGTTCTCACTTCTAATTACAATAAATCTGATAATTTACGGTTTTTTTACCGGTTTATGGTTGATTTTGAAAAAAAGCTAAATAAGGAGCAGTTGAGGGTTGTTTACGAGGGTGATGGCCCTTGTCTTGTTTTAAGTGGTCCCGGGAGCGGGAAAACAAGAACTCTTGTTTATAGAACGGTATATCTTCTTGAAAAAAACATTCCCGCCTCCAGAATTTTACTTTTGGCTTTTACCAAGAAAGCTGCAAATGAAATGCTTTCTAGAATTCATAGGATGTCCTCCGTATCCGGAAAAGAAATTTGTGGAGGAACATTTCATCATGCCGGAAATTTATTTTTAAGGCGTTATGCGGAAAAAACGGAGTACTCCTCAAATTTTATAATTATTGACGAGGAGGACTCAAAGAGTATTTTGAAATCAATTTTGATAGAGCAAAAAGAACAAGGCGCGGAAATGCCGAAACCACAAGTTGTTCAAAAGATTATCTCGCTTTCAACCAACTCAATGAAAAGTATTGGGGATGTTGTTAACAAATATTTCCCTTATTTTGGCGCGGAAATAACGGAGAAAATAAAGCAAATTGCCGATCAGTACAGGACAAGGAAAAAAAGTAACAATCTGATGGACTATGACGATTTATTACTCAACTGGAACAATATGCTTTTTGACAGTGATGTCAGGCGCGAGATATCCAAAAACTTTCTCTATATTTTAATTGACGAGTATCAAGATACAAACCCTCTGCAAAATGAGATTATTAAAAAAGTGAGTGAAATAAATAAAAATATTTTGGCTGTGGGGGATGATGCGCAGAGTATTTACAGTTTCCGAGCGGCGGATATTGGCAATATTCTTAATTTTTCAAAAAATTATCCGGGATCAAAAATTTTTAAACTGGAAACAAACTACCGCAGTGTTCCGGAAATTCTCAGTGTCGCTAATGCGGTAATTGCCAATAATTCGCAAAAACTTGATAAAGAGCTAAAAAGCGTTAAGGAAAAAGGGAGGATGCCCACCGTAATACCTTTCTCAAATCCTTTAGAACAGGCAAAATTTATTGCGGATTACATTGAAAGAGAAAAAGAACGAAATGATATTGCAGTTCTATTTCGGGCGCACTTTCAGTGTGTTGAGCTTGAAATTGAGCTTGCTAAGAGAGGCATGCCGTACTTGCTCAGAGGAGGGGTCAGGTTTTTTGAACAGCACCATATAAAGGATATTGTTGCTTATTTAAGGATTTTTTTGAATCTTCACGACGAGGCGTCCTGGAAAAGAATTCTTTTAAGGCAAGACGGCATCGGTGAGATAAATGCCGGTAAAATTATCAATAATGTTTGCAGAAAAGAAACGTTAGAAAATCTCTTTGAAGAAAAAGGTGACTTGCACAAGAACACATCTTCTTCTTCAAAGAAGGGTTTGGATGAAGTTCTGTTATTATTGGAGGAAGGGTATCAAAAAAATGTTCAGGAGAAAATTGATCTGTTTTTAAAGAGTTTTTATGCAAGATATCTTGATTTTTCTTTTGAAAATTCTCAGGAGAGGAAAAACGACATTAGAAAACTGAAAGAGATTTCAAAGAAATATCACACCTTGGAAGAGATGCTCATAGAGTTTTCACTAAGCGAAGAGTTTCAAAAAGACGGTCAGAAAAAGAATGCGGTCGTGCTTAGTACCGTTCATCAGGCCAAAGGACTTGAATGGAAAACAGTTTTTATAATTTCTCTTAAAGAGGGCGGATTTCCCCATATTAAATCTTTGGAAGAAGATTCACTGGAAGAAGAAAGGAGGCTTTTTTATGTTGCGGTCACTCGGTGTAAGGAAAATTTGTTCTTAACATATCCTCTTTACGACTATCGGGAAAAAGAGCTCTCAGAACCGTCTAGGTTTTTAAGAGAAGCAAGGGTTGTAAATGGTGGGGTAGAGGAAGAAGTCATTTACAATGACGAAATTAATCAAGAGGATGGCGAGTGGGAGATGTATTAAAAGATTAACCCTTTATTTATTTTATATTTTTGCTAGAATTAAGAAGTAGCTTTTAGAAATTAAATAGATATTATATTATCTAACCGCACATATATGAAAAATATGAAATTATTCCTTTCGGTTATTGGCGCTTATTTTGCTTTTTCCGGAGTTTTTCACTTTATAAGGCTTGCCTTGGAGTGGGATTTGGTCATTTATAGAGCAGGAGGACCTTACAATATTCACTCCGTTTTTAGTGCTATGTCCATTCTTTTTGCGATTTTTATTGTTTATTGGGTATACAAAATAAAGAAGAACGAAAAAGAAGTGGTAAAAGTAACAACAAATGAGGAGAGAGATGAAGAGACTTTAACGGAAGATGGTGAGTAATAATTAAATGATTCTAAATATATGAATTTACATAAACAAGCATGGCTGTGGATTATCGTTTTCTCTCTGATAATTTCCGGAACAATTATCTATTATGGGGAAGATGTCACCTTATTGTCCAATAGAGAAGTTGTGGTTAGTGTAAATGAAGAGAGAATGAACAAGGCTGAGTTTCAGATGGTTCTTGAACAAGTGAAAGAAAATTATGCACAAATGGGAATGGATACGGAAGAATTATCAGAAGAGGAAGTGAAAGAAACCGCCACCGAAATGGCGGTGGATCAGCTTCTATTTTTGAGTTACGCGAAAACCATCGGTGTGGATGTTGAGGAAGAGGAAATGAAAGTTTTTTATGATGAAATTGTGGCGAATGAACCGGAAATAGGCACGAAAGCAGAACTCTTTTCAATGTGGGAAAGCGAGGGGTATGGTAAAAAAGAGATGGAGGAGCAGGTTAAGTTGTATTTAATTTATGACAAAATATACGAGAAGTATCTCGATGAAGCGGAAGCTACCGAAGAGGAGCTGAGAGAAGCTTACAAAGAGTATATTTCGTGGATAGAAGAAGTAGGTGCTCCCGAAGGTGAAGTAATGACCTATGAGGAAATAAAGGGTGAGCTGGAAGAATTTATAGTTCAGGAAAGTGCAATCGACAGAATGGAGAAGGATATTGATGAATTTAAGAAAGGGAGCACTATAGAAGTCTCTATTTAAAAATAAAAATTAGATGGCTAAAACCCACAAAGTTTATCTCGCAGGAGGATTTCTCCTTGTGGCCGTTGTCGCGGTTGCTACTTATTTTTTTTGGTTTCTCCCCGAAGAACAAAGAAGAGATAAGGGTGATGAAGAACCAACCGAAGAAGAGTTGGCCGACATATATATGGTTGTGAACGGAAATTACGTTACCCATGAGAAATTTGATAGATATGTACAACAGGTATCCCGTGATAGGTTTGAAGAAAACCTTTCTCGTGAAGAACTAAGAGAAGAAGCTAAGACGAAAATTGTCGAAGACTTGGTCTTGGAAGATCTTTTCAAAGAGAAGGAAATAATAATTACGGAAAAAGAAATCCAAGATAGATATAACAGGTTTATTCAATCGATAGCGGCAGTTGAAACGAGGGAAGATTATTTAAGCTATCGTGAAGATAGGGGCTTTCCGCGAAAAGAGACAGAAAATTATGTGGAAAGACTTGCAAGGATTGAAAAACTTGTTGACGCCTATATGAATGATTATCATGAAGATTTAGAACCAACCGAGGAGGATATTCATAATGAATATCAAGAATATTATGAAGAACAGAAAGAAAAGGAGGAGAGCTTGGAAAATATTTTAGTTTTTGAAAATGTAAAAGAAAACATTAGATCGTATCTTCTCAGAAAAAATGCTGTTGCAAAAGCAAATGAGGACTTCGAAGAAATGGAAGAAAGAGCGAATATCATCTTCATAGAATAACCCTACATATGGAATATGGAAGAAAAAAAATATTGTGGATTTCACATTCCGCAATCTCAGCTTTTGCGCGGTGTCCTCATCTCTACTACCTAGAATATGAATATCGCAACCCTGAGACGGGAAATAGGATTCAGATAACTAACCCTTATCTGGCTCTTGGAATTGCGGTTCATGAAGCCATTGAAGGTCTTCTAGAAACAAAACCCGAAGAAAGAAGCAAGATAGTGCTTGAAGAGCGGTTTGATCAAATCTTCGAGAAGTATCGCGGACTGAGAGGTGGTTTTATCTCTCAAAAAAAGGAAGAAGATTTTTATGAAAGAGGAATAAAAATGATGGAAAGAGTTAAAAGGACGGACTTTCTCTCTAAGCCTTCACTTAAAACAAAAACGAATTTTCCGACAATTGATCTGATCAATGAGAATGTAAAATTGGTCGGGAGCATCGACTGGATAGAAAAGCTTTCCGGCGGGGGAGCCCACATAATTGATTTTAAAACAGGGAACAGCAAAGAAAATAATGGTTCCTTACAATTACCGATTTATACTATTCTGGGGGAAAGCAACATAAAAGAAAAGGTGGAAAGAGTAAGCTATTGGTATTTGCAACACGACGACATGCCAGTAGAGCAAAAACTGCCCGATACCAAATATTATCTGAATATTTTGAAAGAAAAAGCTTCTTTAATAAAAGAAGCGGTGGAAGAAAACAGATTTCCCTGCAATTACGGAAATAAGTGTTTTTCTTGTAGGGATTATGAGAAAATTTTCATCGGAGAAGCGGAAAAAATTGAATCGGCGAATAGCAGAAACAAGGATGTGTTTTGTATCTTTAAAGAAGAAGATGTTATTGAAAAAGTTGTGGTTGAAGATTTTCTGGATGAAAGAGAGAAGAAGGTTTTTGAGATGAGGCTGACAAAAAGCAAAGATGAGATAAGCAGGGAGCTTCGGCTAACAGAGGAAAAAGTTGATAAAATTGCAAAGCAGATAAAAGAGAAGCTCGCGAAGAACTTAAGACAAAAAGAGCTAAAAATTATTATTAAGCTTCTGTCTCCGTCTACTTCTTCTAAAAAATATAATGGCAAAAAAAGAATCTTTGAGGAAAATTAAAGATGAAGTTTTGAGCCTAGAAGGTTTTCCACTTTGTGATGAGAGGAGAAAAAACAATGTTTATCCCGTAATCGGAGAGGGAAGTCACGATGCGGATGTTATGTTTATCGGCGAGGCTCCCGGAGAAAGGGAGGCCGCCACGGGAAGACCCTTTTGCGGCAGGGCCGGAAAAATTCTTGATGAATGTTTGCAAGGCATTGGCTTCAAAAGGGAAGATGCATACATAACTAATATAATAAAAGACAGGCCTCCCAAAAACAGGGACCCACTTCCCGAAGAAATAGAAATATACGCCGTTTTTTTAGACAGGCAAATCAATATTATAAAACCCAAAATTATTGCTACCTTGGGAAGGTTTTCGTCGGAATATATACTTAAAAAATTTGGGATGGAAGAACAAATAATGCCGATTTCCACTTTGCACGGTAAGCCGATTGACACAAGAGCCGACTACGGACCGATAAAGATTCTCCCCTTAATGCATCCGGCGGTTGCAATATATAACCGCAAAAAAGAAAAGGAATTGAAAGAAGGATTCTCTTTCTTAAAAGAAAATGATTGTTGCGATCTATAAAGAAAAAGGGCCGACTTCTCGCGATGTGTTGAATAAAATAAAAGAGATAACCGGCCAAAAGAAAATTGGGCATGCTGGGACATTGGATCCTCTTGCAGAGGGGATTTTGGTTGTTGGAATTGGGAGAGAAAGTACCAAAAAATTATGGAAAAGCCGTTTTGATGAAAAAGAATACCTGGCAGTAATAAGGCTTGGGGAGACAAGTACTACCGACGATAAAGAGGGAGAGAAGAGAAAAACAAAACACTCCGGGATGCCCGGATATTGCGCTGTAGAAAAAGCGGTTTTTTTATTTTTAGGAGAAATAGAACAAATTCCTCCCCGTTTTTCCGCGGTAAAGATTAGGGGGAAAGAGGCGTATAAGTATGCAAGAAAAAATCTTCCCGTAAAGCTACAGAGCAGAAAAGCCCTGATAAAAGAAATTGAAATTATAAGTTATCGCTATCCACTTTTAAAAATTAGGGTTATTACCGGAAAAGGAGTTTATATTCGTTCAATGGCACGCGATATTGGAGAAATTTTAGAAACAGGGGGATATCTCTTTTCATTGAAGCGAACTCGCGTGGGTAGTTTTAAGGAAGAAGACTGTGTTGATGAGGATTTTTTAAGAAATCAGAATTGAATTAGAAAGAATCTTTACAGGTCTTGAAATTTGAAAAGTGGTTTTTTTATGATAGAATGAAAAGCGGATTATCAAATATAAAATAAAAAAATGATTGAAAATATTTTTGTTGGGACAATATGGGAAGTAGAGTATTTCGGGAACGCTCTTTGGGAGTATATTACTTTTCTATCCATACTTCTCTCCCTCTCTCTTTTTGTATTTTTGGTAAAGTATATTCTTTTCAGAAAGTTATATTCTAAGATCAAGGAGAAGAAGATATTTCTTCTTTTTCTGGATATTGTTGATAAAATACGTTCTTCTTACTATGTTTTTGTATCGTTCTATATTGCACTTGCGGTGATTGAGATCCCGGAGTTGCTTTCAAAATTATTTTGGATTGTTTTAGTGCTCTGGACAGTTTACAGGGTAGTGATTATTGGATACCAGTTTATTGACTTCTTTCTGGACAGTTTTCTTAAAAAAAGAGCAGAAATGAGAAATGTGGCTATGATCCGCACATTCGGGAATATTATTAAAGGATTTTTATGGCTTTTAGCACTCCTTGTGGTTTTGGCGATTTTTGGTGTTAATGTGACGGGAATTATTGCCGGAATGGGAGTGGGTGGAATTGCGATTGCGTTTGCTCTGCAAAACATTCTTTCGGATCTCTTTAGCTCCTTTTCCATTTATTTTGACAAACCTTTTGTAGAAGGTGATTTTATCGTTGTCGGTGACAAATGGGGAACGGTAGAAAAAATAGGAATAAAAAGCACAAGAGTAAGAGCGTTGCAGGGAGAGGAGATAATATTTTCCAATAGGGAGCTTACAACGGCTCAAGTGCATAACCTAAGAAATATGGAAAGAAGACGGAGCGCTTT
This sequence comes from Candidatus Nealsoniibacteriota bacterium, assembly GCA_003559635.1. Taxonomy (GTDB): domain Bacteria; phylum Patescibacteriota; class Minisyncoccia; order Minisyncoccales; family PWPS01; genus PWHW01. The sequence goes on from PWKU01000016.1 coordinate 27,576, forward strand.
CAGACTGGGAGTTTTGTACGAAACGCCGACCAAAAAAATGGAGAAAATACCATCAATTATTGAGAAGATAATAAAAAAAGAAAAAATCACCGAGTTTGACAGAGTACACTTTGCCGCGTTTAATGATTTCTCGCTGGACTATGAGGTTGTTTATTTTGTTAATTCCCAAGAGTATGTAGTTTTTATGGAGACTAATGAAAGGATATTTCTTAATATTAAAAAAGAGTTTGAGAAAGAGGGAATCGAGTTTGCATATCCGACAAAAACAATCCATCTTGTCAAATAATTCATAAAATTATCGGGGTGTTTTGCTACTACGAAAGTGTTTTCTCACAAATTTTAAGAACAGCACTCCTTATTACCGTAATTATAAAATATGATAGATTTCTTTGTTAATGCCGTAAGCCAAATAGAGCTTACCCCCCAAGCAGAACTTGCTCTCTTACTTGTAGTGGCATCTTTTTTGGGAATACTATTTAGGGTTTTAAAACAACCCCTTATCTTAGCCTATCTTGCTGCGGGAATATTAATTGGAATATTTGGCTTTTTAAATCTTCAAGGAGCTGAAATTTTCGAAATATTCTCCACTTTCGGAATAATGTTTCTTCTTTTCCTGGTGGGAATGGAGATGGATTATTCATCAATCAAGAAGACGGGAAAACTCTCCTTGGCTATCGGTCTCGGACAGGTTCTTTTTACGGCGTGTGGAGGTTTTTTAATTGGGTACTACATTTTTGGCTTTGACATTTTGTCGGCGGTGTATGTTGCGGTTGCGCTTACGTTTTCCAGTACCGTTATTATAGTAAAACTTTTATCAGACAAGGGGAGTCTCACAAGTCTTCACGGGAGAGCCGCAATTGGTCTCCTTCTGGTTCAAGATATAGTTGTTATACTGATACTTATCGTCTTGAATGCGATTCAAATTGGGGAGGGGGTTAATCTATTTACACTTTTTCGAACAGTTGTTGCCGGTATAGGGCTTTTTGGGTTAATGATTGTTTTGGGAATAAGTGTTTTTCCTTATCTTTTTCGAAAGGTTGCAAGTTCTCAGGAGCTTCTGTTTTTAATAAGCCTTGCCTGGCTTTTCTCTTTTGCGATGATTGTAAAACAGTTTGGTTTCTCGGTAGAAATCGCAGGATTCTTAGGAGGGGTTGCGTTGGCAAACTCCGCGGAAAAGTATCATATTGCCAATAAAATAAGGCCGTTGAGAGATTTCTTTATTTTGATTTTCTTTGTTTTTTTGGGCTCACTGATGGTTGTGTCCGATTTTGCCGGTTTGACCGCGCCGGTGATAGTGTTTTCGCTGTTTGTTTTAATAGGTAATCCTATAATTGTAATGGTGATTATGGGTATTATGCATTACAAAAAACGTACAGGCTTTTTAACCGGGGTTACTGTAGCTCAAATTTCCGAATTTAGTTTGATTTTTGCCGCAATAGGTCTTTCTATCGGACATATTACTAATCAAATTTTTGCCGTAATTGTCGCGGTGGGAGTGGTTACGATAACGCTCTCTACATATATTATACTTTATGCCGAGAAGATTTTTCCCCATATATCAAATCTTTTATCTATCTTTGAAAGAAAAAACACAAAAGAAGAGGAAGGAGATTTTGGCATATCAAAGGAGATTATTCTGATTGGAGCGAATAGGATTGGTAAGGGGATAATGAATTACATCGATAAGAATAATCTGCTGGTTATTGACTTTGATCCGGTAGTTACCGATCTTTTGAAAAAGAAAGGGGTTGATAGAATTTTTGCAGATATTAAAGACCCACACCTCTTTGAGGAGCTTAATTTGGAGAGGACAAAGCTGGTTATTTCTACCAGTCCTCATCTTGATGATAACTTAATGCTGATAAAGAGAATTAAGAACATTGACAAGAATATTAAGGTAGTTTGCCGCGCTGAGAGTGAGGGGGAGGCCTTGGCACTTTACGAAAAAGAAGCTGACTATGTGCTTCTGCCGCATTTTCTGTCCGGAGAATATCTGGGGAAAATTATAGATTCTAAATTTGAGTTAAAAAAACTGGAAGAACTTCGCGAAAGGGAAATCCAAGTTCTTGAGAATGGAGCATGATTTTAAAAGAGGAAGAGATTAAGTTACTTAAAAGCATAAAAGGATATTTTGCAATATCGGTAGGCCTTTTCTTACTTTCAATTCTATTAGGAATTATTTTTGTAAATTTTTATCCGTCTATTGCCACAAAGTCATTAAAGGAAATAACAGATGCCTTTTCTTTTTTACATAACTTAGGGCCGGTCACATTGGGCGGGTTTATTTTTTTGAATAACTCCGTAAAGGTTTTTTTGTTCATGGCACTGGGAGTGCTTTTTGCACTTCCCACCTTGTTTTTTTTGGTTGTAAACGGCTGGGTGCTTGGGTTTGTTGCCGCTCTCATGTATCCGGAATTAGGTCCGAAAGGGTTGTTTTTTGGACTTTTTTTCCACGGGGTTTTTGAACTGCTGGCAATGTTTATAGGGTCATCAATGGGAATCTTAATTGGAATAACAGTGTTTTCTGAAGTAAGAGGAAAAGCAACAAAAATTTTTCCCGTTTCGAAAAAGATTAGAAAGATATTTCTGTTGACAGGGACCATTTTTGTAAAAGTAATAATACCATTACTTTTTGTTGCCGCAGTTATTGAGACTTATATTATATTTACCTAAAGGTGATAAAATGATTATTTCGGAGAAAAAGGACGGGACGATGACAAAAGTAGAAAACATTACTTCTTTTCTCCATAGAGAGGGCTTGGATTGCAAAAATCTGGTTATGGGAGAGCAAATTCATGGTAAAAACATTTTTGTTGTAGAAAAAGAAGACATGGGCAGTATAATAAAGGATGCGGATGGGTTGGTCACCAAAGAGAAAGATTTGCTAGTGGGCGTTATTGTTGCTGACTGTTTTCCCGTTTCTTTCCAATCGGAAAATATTTTCGGAATTATACATGCCGGATGGAGGGGGGTGGAGAGGGGAATTTTGGAGGAATTGACAGAGAGGGTCCGTATTCTGGGAGAAAAAACAGAAAATCTGAAATTTGATGTTGGTCCCGGCATCGGTGTATGTCATCTTGAGATTAAAGAAGATATGCTGGAAAAATTTGAAAGGTTTAGTGGATTTATAGAGAAGAGGGATAATAAATTTTATCTAAATCTTAGAAAAATAATTGAAAAAAAGATTAAAGAAATTGGTTGCAAAGAGCTGTCGACTTCCAATATCTGCACATTTTGTAATAATGACTATTACTCTTTTCGCAGAGACAAAGGCGACAAAAGAGTAATTGCCATTAATTATTCACGTAATAAAATATAAAAAAATGAAAAAAATCACAAAAGCGGTCATCGCCGCTGCCGGGTACGGAACAAGGTTTTTGCCGGCGACAAAAAATCAGCCAAAAGAGATGTTGCCGATTATCGATAAACCGATTATTCATTATTTAGTGGAAGAGGCGGTGAAATCAGGCATTAAAGACATTGTTCTTGTTACCCGCTCAGGGCAAAACTCTCTGGAAGACTATTTCGACTCTCATCGAGAGCTGGAGTATGAGCTTGAAAAAAGCAAGAAAACAAAGAGATTGGCGGAGATTCGAAAAATTCCCAAGATGGCCAATTTTATCTATGTGCGCCAAAAAAGCGATCTTCCGTACGGCAACGCAACACCACTTCTTTCAGCGGCTCCGGTTATTGACCCGGAAGAGTCTTTTGTCTACATGTACGGCGATGATCTTACTGTTTCTAAAACCCCGGTTGTCAAGCAAATTATCGAAATCTACAAAAAATATGAACCGAAGACGGTTATGGCGGTGCAGGAAGTTCCCAGAAAAGAGGTCCATAAGTATGGGGTTGTGAGGTACAAAAAGAGAGCGGAATATAAATATGAGATTGATGAGGCTTGTGAAAAGTTTCCTGCGGAAAAAGCACCGTCCAGGATGGCGTCCTTTGGAAGATTTGTCTTCTCTTATGATGTAATTAGAAAAGCAAAGGAGACTCCTACGGGAAAGGATAATGAGCTTTGGGTAATAGATATCTTAAACTCTCTCGCACGTGAGGGAGAAAAAATAATTGCACAACCAATAGAAGGGGAGTGGTGCACTACGGGAGATCCTCTAAGTTATTTAAAAACTTCTTTCAATTTTGCGCTAAAAAGAGACGATATTAGAGGTGATTTAAAAAAATATTTAAAGAGTATTCTCTAGCTCAGAGTGATACCGATTGATTGCATATTGCCCCGAAGATAATCGTCTGAGGTAGTGGAGTTTTTCCCCTCAATCTGCAACTTCTTTATAAGCAAAAAATCTTTTCCAGTTTGAACGGCAAGGGTATCGTTTGTTCCCAGATAAACCTTTCCCAAATCTCCGAATGGTCCTGCCTCGGTTTGTTTTTGAACTTCCGCGTCAAGGATCTTAAATAATTTTTCTCCCATCTTGCTATAGGTACCCGGCCAAGGATTATAGGCTCTTATTTTTCTTTCAATTAGTTCTGCATTTTCTTCCCAATTAATCTTTCCGTCGGACTTTGTAAATAGTTTTGTGTAGGTGGCGTCCTCTTCATTTTGAGGGGTTAGCGTTGCTTCTTCCTTCAAAACAAGCGGAATTGTTTTAATTAAAAGATTTGATCCTTCCAGAGCAAGGGTTTCTTCTAGCTTCTTATAGTCTATTGATGGTGTTAGAGGGACTTCACTTTGCGCTATAATTGGCCCCTGATCAATTTTCTCATTCATCATAATTAGGGAGACTCCCGTTTTTTCTTCTCCATCTATAATAGCACTTTGAATAGGAGTCGGTCCCCGGTATTTTGGTAAGAGAGAGGGGTGTACGTTTATAAAATTTGAGAGGGCGAGTGTTTCAGGACTCACAATTATTCCGAAAGAAGCGACAATAACCATTTCGGGAGAATTTTCCTCAATAATGCGGTGAAAATCTTCTTCTGTTTCTGCCTCCTCAATTTTAATACTTTCCTCTCGTGCCAAGTCCCTAATTAAAAGGGTTTGCACTTCTTGGTCCTTTTCCTCTTTTTTGTCGGGACCGGTTATTAAGAGAGATGGCTTAATGCTGTTTTTTATTAAAGTTTTAAAGATTACCGCTCCGAAAGGAGAGTTACTCGCAAAAGCAATATTCATATATTTTTGGTTAAAATTATTAATCTTCTTCCCTCCACTCTATTTGTTTTTTATCTCCGGCAAATTCGAGCCATTCACCGTTTTTATCTATTACATACCATCTTTGCTTTGAATCTGACCAAACCATGGGGTCATTCTTGTAATACGCTCTTTTCTTCTTTTCTTTTGGCTTGAGCTTGTTTATCTCCGGCCACTTTTTGAAAACTGTTTCAATTGCGTAATCAAGTTTTCTTGAATTTGCCCAAGCCGCAACTTTATCAATCGCTTTCTTCGCCTCTTTCACGGAGCCCGCTAAGCTGATCAGGTCCTTGGCCGGTTTTGTGTATCGTGAATATATGATTCTTTGTTTCTTTGTGCTATCTTTTATCTCATCAAGCGAGAGCCCCTTGGTCATAAAATAGTGGTTTACAATCTGCTGGACGTCACTTTCGGGTTTCTCGTCACAGGGGTATTCTAGCAAATTATAAACTGTTTTCAAATATTGACTAACGGTTTCTTCTTTTAACCGGCGGTTTGAGAGATAATTTTTGAATTTTAAAATGTGTCTTTTATCAAATTCGGAGACTGTTATATCTTGCAAGTTTTTCTCATAAAGCCAATTTTTGAAGAGAGACAGATTTTGTTCTCTCTTTTTTATTGTTGATTGCGCATAACCTTTCTTCTTTATTTTTATCAAATAAGAATCAATATTTTCGATAACTTTTGCTTCTTTGGTCATAAGTTAGTTGTTGGGAAAGATTTCCTTTATTCTTTGGGCCTCTTTTTCCAGCAAGGGGCCCGAATATTCTGCTCCGTGATCGTGAGAGTTTTCATATTTGGGAGCTTTTTGATCAAGGTGAAGGTTTATCTCCTTTTTCTCGATATTGTAGTATACATGAAATCGAGGATAACGATCCTGTAGTATTCGCCTTGCAAAAGAAACGGAATTGTTCTTTTGAAACCCATCGGTATAGTAACCCGCACTTTTTAGAATATTATAAGCGTTTCCGCTGAAATTTGAAATGTCTATTTTCATAGCTCTTTAATAATAACACAAATCGGGGGTGGTTTTCAATTGATTTATCGTTTATAATGCAAAGGGTAAAATATGAAAAAAAAGATGGCGAACAAAAGATTGTTTTTTTCCATAAATCTCTCAGACCAAGCAAAAGAAGAGATTTGTTTTTGGCAAAAGGAGTTTCAAAAAAGCCTTGATAGGGGAGTCAGGTGGACGCAAAAAGAGAATTTACATATCACCCTGCTTTTTTTGGGTCTGATTAAAGAAGAGAAGGTTGACAGCTTGATAAAAAAAGTAGAAAGCGTGAGGATTAAGCCGTTTACCATTAATCTAAATAGAATTTCTTATTTTCCCGAAAAAAAAATAGAGGCGAAAATGATTTGCGCCGAGGGAGTTTCTCCGGAAGCTGTAGAATTACAAAAAACAATAAAAGAAGCAATATCTCCCGATTTTCCCGCTGTTGACGATAGGAATTTTTACTTACATATAACGCTTGGGCGAATAAGAAAATGGAGTTTTCGGAAAATACCGATCATTGAAATACCGGAAATTAATGAAAGCGTTGATATTGGTTTTAATGTTGATGCCTTTGATCTTCAAGAAAGCAGATTAACTAACAAGGGGGCGGTCTATACAAAAATTAAAAGCTTTAAATTGTGCTGATATGAAAAAAAATGTTCATTTCGTGGGGTTGCAGGGGATAGGGGTTTCTTCACTTGCACGTTATTTTATTTCGGAGGGAGCTTGTGTTACCGGTTCCGACAGTACTTTTTCTAATGAATTGGAAAAAGAAGGGGTCAAACAGTTTGTGGGTCACGACAAGGAAAATGTTTTACCGGAAACAGACCTTTTAATTTACAGTACGGCGGTAATTGATAGTAACCCTGAGCTTGTAGAGGCCGGAAGAAGAGGCATTGAAACGCGGAGTTATCCGCAAGCGCTTGGAGAAATTACTAAAAAATACTATACAATCGCGGTTTCGGGAACTCACGGGAAAAGTACCACGACGGCAATGCTTTCTTTAATAATGATTGAAGCCGGGCTTGACCCAACCGTGATTATTGGAACGAAACTTGCCGAATTTAATAATACCAATTTTAGAAAAGGCAAGTCCAATTATCTCTTAATTGAGGCAGATGAATTTAAGGCGGCGCTTTTGAATTTTTATCCGAGAATTGCGGTAATTACCAATATTGAAGAAGATCACTTGGACTTTTATCAAGGCATCGATGATATTCTGAACACTTTTAAAAGTTATGTAAGTAATAACCTAGGAGATGGAACTTTAATTTTGAACAAAGATGATACGAATTCACTTTCACTAAAAAGTGCTGCAAAAGGAAAGGTTGAAGAGTATTCCTTTGAAGACCAAGATAGAGAAAATTTAATACTATCCGTGCCCGGCAAACATAATATCTATAATGGGCTGGCCGCTCTCTTGGCCGGTAAAGAGCTGGGCATAGATAGTGATACCGCTTGTCGTGCTTTGGCAAAGTTTAAGGGAAGCTGGCGTCGGTTTGAAGAAAAAGAAATTTCTCTCGCAAACAAAAAAGAGATAAAAATAATAAACGATTATGCACACCATCCCACAGAGATAGAGGCGACTTTTTTGGCGACAAAAGAAAAATATCCGAGCGAAAAGATTGTTGTTGTTTTTCAGCCTCATCAGTACGAGAGGACTTATCGGCTTTTCTCTGGTTTTGTAAAGGCTTTAGGATTAGTTGAGGCAGAGAATTTGCTGATTACCGACATATATACGGTAGAAGGAAGGGAATCGGAGGAAATTAAGAATAAAGTTAATGCGGAACTTTTGGCAACCGAAGTAAAAGGAGCGGTTTACAGTGGAAATTTGCAAAAAACTGCTTCATATCTCTTGAATAATTTGCAAGGGAATGAAATTGTGGTTATAATGGGAGCAGGAGATGTTTACAAGCTGGAGGAGATTCTGGCTAGTGATGAATAAAAAAGGAGCACGTATAAAGGTCTGTAAATAAAAACTTAATTTTTTCAAAATTTATGCCGGATAATTGGCCAACGATACTCATAATTGTACTCGGTGCAATGCTTGTGTGGCACATGATGCAAAAGCAGAAACAGCAGAAGGAAAAGGAGGGGAAGGAGGAAGAGGAAGAAAAAGAAGAAGCCAGTGTTTTGCGGGAAGAGCCAGTAGAAGCACAGGAAGAGCCAGTAGAAGAAGAGGAAGAAATGAAAAGCGAAAGTGGGGAAGAAGATGTGGAAGAAGACGTGGAAGAAGTAATTGAAATTGAAGAGGAAGCTGAAGTTGTAACGGATGAAGATCCTTCATCCGAGAGTCCAGACACAGGTACGGAAGAAGAACCCCGTTTCGAAGAACCGGATGATAGCGCACAAGAGGAGCGAGAGTAAGGAATTAAGAAAATCGCTTGAAAAAAAGGGCATTTTTGCTCTTTTTTTCTTTTTGAGTTTTGTTTTAGTATATGTTACAATGACGGCGGTTGTTATTAAAAGTTCTAAATTTTTAATTGATTATGGATGTAAAAATAGAAAATAAGTCAGAAACAAAAAAAGAGATCGAGGTTGTCGTTCCTGTGGATGAAATGGATCCCTATATTGAAAAAGCCGTAAAAAAGCTTTCCGACGGGATGAATATTAAAGGATTTCGCCCCGGAAAAGCACCGAGAGATGTCGTAGAAAACAGCGTTGGAAAGGAAAAGCTGTATGAAGAAGCGGGCAGAGAAGCGGTTCAGGAAACATTTCCAAAAATTATTGAGGAAAATAGTCTTTTTACGTTGACCGAACCACAAGTTGATCTTGTTAAGTGCGCCCCCGGGAATGATCTGATTTACAAAGCGGTTGTTCATATTTTGCCGGAGATTAAACTTCCTGACTACAAGAAATTGTCGGGAGATATTGTTTTGAAAGAAACGAAAAAGGCAACAGTTGGAGAGGAGGAGATAGACCAAGCAATAGATAGAATAAGGGAGACAAAAGCGAAGACACAAAGAGCGGAAAGAGGCGCCGAGAAGGGCGATGCGATTACACTTAACTTTAAGGGAGTATTTGGTGACGATGAGAGTAAGAAAGTTGAAGAGAAGGATTTTAAATTTGTTTTAGGAAAAGGTGAAATGGATGTGCTAAAAGGGTTTGAAGAAAATATTCTCGGGATGAAAGAGGGAGAGACCAAAAAATTTACTATTCCATTTGCCGGAGAAGAAAAAAAAGATATCAATCTTGATGTTGAAATTATATCCGTAATGGAGAGGATACTGCCGGAGAAGGACGACGATTTTGCAAAAACCTTCCCTGAGATTGAAAGCATGGAAGGCTTAAGAGAAAAGATTAAAGAGGGTTTGGTTGCGGAAAAAGAAAGGAAAGAAAAAGAAAAACTTAAAGTTAAAGTTTTGGGGAAAATCAGAGAGAAAACAAACTTTGAAGTTCCGGAGGTTCTTGTTGAGAAGGAAGTTGATAATATGCTCAAAACAATCGAAAATCAGTTGACCGAAAGAGGTTCCAATCTGGATGCCTATCTGAAGGAGATAGGGAAAACCGAAGAAGATTTAAGAAAAGAATGGCGCAAGAAAGCGGAAGAAAATGTTTCTTATGCCTTGATTTTACATGCTATTAGCAAAGAAGAAAATATCGCTGTTACCAAAGAAGAGATTGAGAATGAGGTTGATCGGCATTTTTCAATGACAGGAAGAGAGAAAGAAAAGGAAAAGGGGGAGAATTTGGAACGAATGCGCAATTATGTCCATGATGTTATTAAAAACCAAAAGGTTTTCCGGGTTCTTTCTATTAGTGAGTAAAAAAACTGCGGATGCCGTTTAAGAAACAGGAATGAGGACTATGGATTCAAAAAAACAAAGGCTTCTATTATTTTCCCTTTTGGTGATAGTGGTGCTTTCGGTTAGTGGAATTTTTTTATTGCAGAAGAATGATAAAGTATCAGGTGATGAAGATAAGAGTAGTGTTGTTGAAAAAGAAACCTATCCGCGACGCTTAGAAAGTGGTCCCGTTTCACCGGAAGTTAATGCTACTGCCTCCTTTTCCGCTTACTACGGGGAAGACAATGAAAAGATTTTGTATGAAGAAAATGCTGACGAAGCACTTCCGATTGCAAGTATTAGCAAGATAATGACGGCGCTTGTTGTTCTGGAAAATTATGAACTTGGTGAAGAAATGATGGTAACCGAGCATGATGTGGTATCCAGAACAGAATTTCGTGATTTTAGAGCTTGGCCTCAAACCACTGTTGGGGATATAATCTACCCGATGCTTATCGAATCGAATAATAGTGGTGCCTTCGCACTGGCGTTAATTAGCAATCGTTTTTTGGATTCGGGGAAGGAGCCGGTTGAAGAATTTGTTTCTAAAATGAACGAAAAGGCAAAAGAATTAGGCTTGGAGAAGACAGTGTTTATCAATCCCAGCGGCCTTGACGGGGAGGAAAGATACAACAGATCATCGGCGAGAGAAATTGCGGATTTTGCAAAGCATGTTTTTGAAAACAAACCAGAAATTTTTGAGATTTTAAGAAGGCCTTCTTACAGGCTATACTCACCTGATAGAATGGCCTACTATGATGCGATAAATACAAATTCTTTTTTGCATCATAACGAAGAAGAATGGCAGGAAGACATTATTGGTGGAAAAACGGGGTGGACGCGCGCCGCGTTCGGATGCCTCTTAATTGTTCTCGAAGCGCCGGACGAAAAAGGTTACATTATTAATGTTGTTCTCGGGGCTGAAGATAGGTTTGAGGAGATGAGAAGGCTTATCAATTTTGTTTACGATTCTTATGTTTTTTAATCATGGAAGAGACAACAATTAATGTAATAAAAGTTTTTGCCGTAGGGATTTTTTCCTTTCTTTTCGCTTTTTTAATTACGCCGGCTCTAACGGATTTTCTTTATAAACACAAACTTTGGAAAAAGAAATCCAAAGAGAAGGGAATTGATGGAAAAGATATTGAACATTTTCGAAAAACACATTCGGAGAGAGAAGCGAAAGTACCGCGAATCGGGGGTTTGCTTATCTGGCTTTCGGTTGTTTTTTTAATTTTTTTCTTTTACTTGTTGTCGGCTATTTTTGATTATTATTGGCTTGAAAAACTAAACTTCTTGAGCCGTGATCAGACATGGTTGCCACTTTTTACCCTGGTTTCAGCTGCTTTAGTCGGTCTTACAGATGATCTTTTACAGATTGTAGATAAGATGAAGACAAAGTATATTGAAAACGGTCTCAGTCTTCGTTACAGACTTCTTCTTGTTACATTGATCGGGCTGGTGGGTTCATGGTGGTTTTATTTTCGACTGGATCAGAGCTCCGTCTATGTACCGTTTGCAGGGGAAATATTTTTTGGAGCATTTTACATCCCGTTATTTATAATTGTAATGATAGCCGTCTACAGTGGGGGAGTGATAGATGGAATAGACGGTCTTTCAGGAGGAACATTTGCCTTAATTTTTACAGCCTATACCGCAATTGCTCTTTTCCAGGGGCAAATTAATCTGGCTACGTTTTGCTTGGCAATTGTTGGAAGTATTCTGGCATTTTTATGGTTTAATATTCCGCCGGCAAGATTCTATATGGGGGAAACCGGGGTAATTGGCCTCACAGCAACACTTACCGTGGTAGCGTTTTTAACGAATGCGGTTTTTGTTTTGCCAATAATTGCAATTTTGCTTGTTGTAACATCAGCCTCGGTAATTATTCAATTACTGTCAAAGAAACTCTTTAATAGGAAAGTTTTTTTAGCGGCCCCTCTTCATCACCATTTTGAAGCAAAAGGGTGGCCTCATTATAAAATAACAATGCGTTTTTGGATAATAGGCGTTGTAGCTGCTATTTTTGGCGTGGTTATTCATTTTTTAAGTTAGGAAGATATGCATGTCTCTAAGCTGCAAGACAAAAAAATACTTATACTTGGCCTTGGAGAAGAGGGGATTGATAGCCTCCGGTTTTTCAAAAACAACATTCGGTATAAAAAGCTGGGTGTGGCCGATAGTTTACCTTTTGACGATATTCCGGATGAAAAAAGAAGATATTTAACAAAAGAAGTTGATTTGCATTTTGGTGAGAAATACCTTTTAGCGGTGAAAGATTACGAGATAATTGTAAAATCGCCGGGAATTCCACTTCATTGCTTGAAAAAAGATAAGTGGCAAATTATCACTTCGCAAAGTGATATTTTTCTCTCAAATTGCAAAAAAAACGTGATTGGAGTTACCGGCACAAAAGGGAAAAGTACCACTTGCACAATTCTTTACGAAACATTGAATTTGGCCGGAATTAAGGTGGCTCTTGTGGGGAATATCGGCAGACCGGCTCTTTCTTATCTTTTGCAGGAAAGAAAATATGATTATTTTATCTATGAGCTTTCGAGCTTCCAGCTCCAAACAATTAGAAAAAGTCCGCACATAGCAGTTCTGCTAAATATTTTTAAAGACCACCTTGACAAACACAGTAACTTTGACGAGTACATTGCTTCAAAGGAAAAGATTACAGCTTTTCAGGAAAAAGAAGACTATTTTGTGTATAATAAGGATGACGGGTTTGTAAAAAAAATTTCGGAGAAAACCAAGGCAAAAAAAGTGCCCTTTGATTACACAGACCCACTAAACCCTATTCTGTCAGTAATGAATATTTTAAAAATAGAAAAAGATTATTTGATCAAAGCTCTTCGAGATTTTAAGGGACTTCCTCATCGGTTGGAATATATCGGAGAATTTAAGGGTATTCTTTTCTATAACGATTCCGCGTCAACAATTCCGGAGGCGACTGTAAAAGCGCTAAAAGAGATAAAAAAAATTCAGACACTTATTTTGGGAGGGAGTGACAAAGGGGGTAATATTGAAAAACTTATTGATGCTATAAAAGAAAGTAAAGTTGAGAATATTGTTATATTAAAAGGAACAGAAGAGAGGGTGGGGAAAGAATTAAAAAAACACGGAAAGAAAGTATTTCCGGCAGCGGACATGAAAAGCGCGGTTGATTTTGCTTTTGAAAACACTAATCGAGGGAATGCATGCGTTCTCTCTCCCGGATTTACTAGTTTTAATATGTTTAACAATTATAAAGAAAGGGGAGTAATTTTTACCAATCTGGTGCAAAATAAGAAATGAAGAAAAAGAAGCCGGATCATATTCTACTACTCGTAACGGGAATGATTATTTTTCTGGGTCTTTTTGTTTTAGCGAGTGCCGCTTCGGTTGGTTCTGATGTCCGTTTTTTGCAGCAAGTTCTTCTGGGTTTTGTCCCGGGAGCCTTTATTGCATTTATTTTGTTTAAAACCCCGCTCTCCGTTATCCAAAAATGGGCTCCCTATGCCCTGTTGCTAAACATATTTTTTCTTTTGTTAACTTTCGTGCCTTTTCTGTCGGTAGCCGCGAGGGGCGCTACAAGGTGGGTTTCTTTAGGGCCGATCTCTTTTCAACCAACAGAGTTTCTGAAACTTACTTTTATCTTATATCTCGCAAGTTGGCTGATAAACAAAACAAAAACAGGGAGGAGGAAAGTGTCTATGCCCTTCAAAGAGACACTTTTGCCTTTTTTGGTTGTTGCATTGCTGGTAGGGGGGATGCTGGTGCTTCAACCTGACATTAGTACGTTGGTGATTATTCTCTTTACCGCTTGCGTAGTTTATTTTTCTGCGAAAACCCCGCTTTGGCACAGTTTTGTTATTTTGTTTTCCGGGCTTGCGAGCTTTGCTTTGTTGATAAGGTTGGCACCCTATAGATTAAGCAGGATTATTAGCATGTTTAATCCTGACTTGGATCCGCTGGGAGGCACATACCAGCTTAGACAAATTCTTATTGCGGTCGGATCAGGAGGTATTTTGGGGAGGGGAATAGGAATGAGTGTTCAAAAATTCGGGTTTGTTCCTCTTCCGTCAACCGATTCTATTTTTGCGATTTTGGCGGAAGAAACAGGCTTCTTAGGAAGCATTTTGCTACTTACATTGTTCTTTATTTTCTTCTACAGAGGGTTCTTAATTGCAAAAAACAATACCAGCGGATTTGCCCGTCTTGCTACTCTCGGAATTTGTTTCTGGATTTTTATACAAACTTCTATTAATATTGGAGTAATGGTGGGACTTCTTCCCGTAACGGGAATACCGCTTCCTTTGATAAGTTACGGCAAGTCCCATTTAATTGCCGAGCTTGCGGCAATCGGCTTGTTGCTTAATATGTCGCAGTATACGAGAAAATAAATATATATGGAAAAAAACAAAAAACACAAAATCGTATTTACGGGCGGTGGAACCGGTGGCCATGTGTTTCCGCTTGTTTCTGTTATTCGAGAAATAAAGAAAATTATTCCTCCGGAAGAATTGGAGATTTATTATATCGGACCAAAAGATGACTTTTCTAAAAACTATATAGAGAAAGAGGGGGTCAAAATAAAATATATTTACACAGGGAAAGTTAGGAGATATTTTCACCCCAAAGCCTTAATGCAAAATTTATTGGATATATTTTTCAAAATGCCGGCCGGTATTATTCAATCATTTTTCTATCTTTATATTTTTTCGCCGGATCTTGTTTTTGGAAAAGGAGGCTACGGTTCTTTTCCGGTAATTTTAATGGCAAGAGTTTTTCAAACGCCGGTTATTCTTCATGAGTCCGATGTGGTAATGGGAGCTGCGAATGAATTTTTGCAAAAGTTTTCAGCAGAAGTGTTTGTTTCTTTTCCGAAAACGGAAAAAATTGCAGAAGGAAAAATGTTTGTTGTCGGAAATCCGGTAAGAAAAGAAATTCTGCAAGGAGATAAAGAAAAAGCAAAGAATGTTTTTGGATTGAACGAAGAAGGACCGGTGGTTTTAATACTTGGCGGGTCTCAGGGAAGTGAGAGAATTAACGATCTTTTTCTTTCTTCGGCAACGGGCTTTTTACAAAATTACCAAGTTTTACACCAATGCGGAAAGAATAATTTTAAGAGCGTTTCGGCAGAGATGAATGCGGTGGTCAAAGAGGATTTACGAAAAAATTATCGGGTATATCCGTTCTTTAACGAGGAAGAGTTGGCCAATGCATATGCTCTTGCCGATATTGTGATAAGTAGGGCAGGGTCTGCAAGTATTTTTGAAATTTCCGCGGTTTCTCGAGCCGGAATTTTTCTTCCGCTTCCCGAAGCGGCACAAAACCACCAGGTGAAAAATGCTTATGCGTACTCTTCAACGGGAGCGGCGATTGTTCTAGAGCAGGATAACCTTACATCGCACTTCTTTTTAGAAAAAGTAAAGGAACTTTTTTCTCCCATTAAGCAGATTAGAATTATGGAAGATAGAGCAAAGCATTTTTCAAAGCCAAGGGCGGGAATGGTAATTGCTTCTTATATTAAAGAGTACCTTATTCGTGAGGAAAATGGACCAAGTGAAGGATAACGCGGAGCATGTTATTTGCTTTTTATAAATTTTGTAGTATAGTGTAGATTATCCGAAGAAATATGAGGCTGGACAATTAAAAATAGAGAAAAAAGGAGGGTAAGGAGAAGACAATTCAAAAAGAAAGGGGAATTGTGATGAGAATGGAAAGAGTCACTAAGAAAGAATTGGAAAACTTGAAAGAAAAAGTTCTCGAGCTTGGGACGACCGACCCCAAAAGAGCCGCGGCTCACGCGTATGCTCTTGCCGTGCACTATAAGAAAAGAGGAGAGTCGCAATACATGGTTACATACGCAAAAAAAGCGGTAGAGCTTCTCGAGAAGCTTTCATCGGAGAAACTGGTGGGGTGCGCGATGAACGAAAAGAGTTGCATCGAGGGAGTAACCATTCCACCTATCTTAAGCGCTAGGATGATAAAAACAAAGTTTAAGATTTGATATTTTTATCTAAGTCTTCTTCCGAAAGCATGGCCCTGTCGCAAAATATAATATATTGTGGCAGGGCTTTTTATTTTCAATCTTGGATTTTTTTATAAATTAAGATAGAATAAGACCATATGGAAAAGAAAGATAAAAAAAATGTTCGTGTAAGATTTGCTCCGTCACCAACGGGCTTGTTTCATGTTGGTAGTGCCAGAACAGCACTTTTTAACTATCTCTACGCGAAAAAAAATAAAGGGAAAGTTATTTTACGCATCGAAGATACTGATAGAGAAAGGTCTGTAAAGGAATACGAGGAAGATATTATGCGAAGTATAGAATGGCTGGGCTTGGGTTGGGATGAAGGGCCTTTTCGGCAAAGCGAGAGAGAGGAAATATATAAAAAATATGTCATGGATCTTCTTGAAAGCAAAAAGGCATATTACTGTTTTTGTAACAAAGAAAGGCTTGAAGAAATGAGGAATGAGCAAAGAGAGAAGAAGGAGCCTCCAAGGTATGACGGAAAGTGTTTTTCTTTAACTAAAGAGAAAAGGGAGGAAAAAATTAATAAAGGGGAGCAGTTTACAATTCGGCTTAAAATCTCGGAGGAGGATGTAGTGGAGTTCGATGATTTAATAAGGGGCCCGGTGAAATTTAACGCGAGAGACATCGGCGGGGATTTTGTTATTGCCAAGGGAGATTTCTCCGTTCTATATAATTTTGCCTGCGTAATAGATGATTATGAGATGCAGATAACACATGTTATTCGAGGAGAAGACCATATTTCAAATACGCCCAAACAGATATTAATTCAAAAAGCGCTGGACTTTCCCTCCTCGGAATTTGCACATATAGCACTAACTCTCGGCACAGACAAGAGTAAGCTTAGTAAGCGTCACGGAGCTGTTTCTATCTCTGAATATCGAGAAAAAGGTTATCTCCCCGAAGCGCTTGTTAACTTTATAGCTCTTTTGGGATGGCACCCGGGAGGTGAAAATGAAATTTACGGATTGGGAGAACTTATTGAAAAATTTTCGTTATCTGATTGTCAAAAATCGGGAGCGGTTTTTGACATTAAAAAATTAGATTATATGAACGGATGCTATATCAGAAAGATGAGCACCGAGGATCTGGCTGTTAGGTGCATTCCTTATCTCGCAGATGCGGGTTTTATAAAAGTGGGATTTAAAGAAAACCGTTATCCGCCGGCATACGGAGGCGTGAGGCCGGAAGCTAATTATTATACGACGGATGAAGGAGAGATACATTTCCCTAAAATTGTGCAAATAGTATCCTTATACCAAGAGAGAATTAAATTTCTTTCGGAAGTTAAGGATCTCTTAGATTATTTTTTCAAAGATGAGCTTGAATTTGAAAAAGAGCTTCTTTTTTGGAAGGATGCAGGAGAGGGAGAAACAGAAAAAAATATCGACAAATGTATTGAAATAGTTTCATCGATAGAAAAATGGGAAAAAGTAGCAATCGAGGAAGTCTTTCTCCACGAGGCCAACAAAGAGAAGGACAGAGGAAGGCTTCTGTGGCCGTTAAGAGTGGCCTTAACCGGCAAAAAGGCATCTGCCGGGCCTTTTGACGTTGCATGGGTATTAGGACCGGAAAAGACATTAAAACGCCTTAAAATGGCAAAAAACAGGCTAAAAACAGAGTAAAACGGCCTGAGATAGGGGAATATGCTAAAAAAAGTGATTATTGTATTAATTGTCGGCTCTTTAGTGTATTTTGTATTTAATTTCCTAAAATCGGGAGAAGAGTCAGTTACGGGATACTTTAGAGAAAAGGTGCTTATGATAACTGAAGCACCCAAAGAAACAGGCAAGGAGTTTTTAGACGAAAGAAGAGAGGCGGTTGAGAGTGAAATAGAAAAAGAGAAAGAAAAAGCCGGAGAAAAGATAAAAGAAACCGGAAGAAGCTTATGGCAAAGCCTGGGAGATTATATTTTTAATTTGGTAGGTAATAAAAATAGTGATGAACAGTAACAAGAGGGACCCATTAGAGAGGGATATTGACAAAGGGAGATAGATGGACTATACTTCGCATAAGATAACTTTATCGAAGTTTAAGGTATAAGATGTTCCGGTATCCTATATACCCTCTACAAGTAAACTTCGATAAAGTTAACGCAGATTATGCGTAAGACAAAATCTCTTCGCATAATCGGCTTTATGAAGTTTA
>PWKU01000032.1 GCA_003559635.1 Candidatus Nealsoniibacteriota bacterium
TAAGGCGACTATACTGAGAGTGCTCCACCTGTTCCCATTCCGAACACAGAAGTGAAATCTCTCAAGGCCGATGGTAGTCCGTAAGGGCGAGAGTAGGTAGTTGCCTTACAAAGACTTTGACTTTTTTTGGGGCTTGTGGAAAAACAAGTCTCTTTTTAAACCTTATAGCGCTATCGTAGACAGAGCGCTTTTTTTTTGATATATTGAAAGAATGCGCAGAAAAAAAGATTCAACAATTTGGATATTCGTTATTTTGCTTGTTTTTCTTTTGCTGAATATTTTTACACCATTGTCAAAAACTATTGAAAGTACATTTTTGACTGCTTTTTCTCCTATTCAAAGTAAGCTCCTAGGCGCAGGTAATAATTTTTTTAGTAACTTAGAGGTTTTTCAGAACGCGAAGGAAGTTCGTGATGAAATTGAGAGGCTTCGTAGAGAAAATCGAAAGTTTTTGGTTGAGATTTCAAATCTTAAAGAAATTGAAAAAGAAAATACAGCGTTAAGGAAAGCTCTTGATATTCCTCTTTTTGAAAAAACTTCTTTTATACTTTCCAGGGTGTCCGGAAGAGATTTGCTAGGCCACGAAATAATAGTTCATCACGATGACGAGGTTGAAAAAGGAAGCCCCGTTGTCACTCCCGAAGGAGTTCTAATTGGAAGGGTTGTAGAAACCGGTGGAGGTTTTTCCAGAATAGAGATGTTGACCAATAAAAACTCCGCAATTGAGGTAAAGATTCAAAGCAAAGAGACACAAGTCGGGTTAATTAAGGGGAGGGGAGAAAACAAACTGCTTCTGGATTTTTTAGCAAAAGACAAACCGGTTAACAGGGGAGATTTGGTAATTAGCTTGCCCTATGATGAAAAAGCAGACGGAGGAATTTTTATCGGGCGAATACTGGAGACAAAAAAAAGCGACGTGGAAGCCTTTTCACAGGCCTATGTGTGGCAGGGAGTCGATTATTGGTACATTGATCATCTCTTTATTATGGAGAAATGAGTATTTATAGAAACATTTTAATATTGCTTTTTCTGCTTTTTTTATGTTTTTTTGTCACTAGCTTTTTGTTCTCTGTCGGTTTTATAATCCCCCCGGTTATTTTTTTATTTCTTTTTGTTTTTCTTTATAATTTAGCCGAGGGATATAAAAAAAAGGAAGGTATTTTTTTTGCAATTTTTTGCGGGTTTTTAGCGGATATTTATCTTTCGGGACCTCCGGTCGGCACCTATATGTTGATTTTCCTTATTTTTTCATATTTTCTTAAGCAGATTCTAAAAAAATATGTTGCTATTTCGGCTTTTTCCTAAAAAAAGAAAACGGGGTTCAAAAGAAATTGAACCGCATGAGATTTTTTTGGATAATTTAGCTCAAAAAAAAGAAGAAGAATTTGGGACCTCTAAAAGGCGCCTCGAGTCTCCATTGCCCGTAAAGACATTAAATCTCTTTGCTTTTTTAGTGTTTTTCGCCTTTTTCGTGCTTACTGGAAGGACCTTTTATATTCAATTTATCGAAGGGAACCACTTTGCGGCCAGAGCAGAGCAAAATGTTTTATCTATATCAAACAGGCAGCTTCTGAGGGGAGTGATATATGACCGCAATTATAATCAGCTTGTTTATAATTCTCCCCAGCACGATTTGCATTTTCGTGGCAGAACGATCTCTTCCCTAGAGAAGGAAGCCATAAAAGAAGTTGGAAAGATAATTGGTGAAGACCCAGGGGATATTTATAAAAGAATAAAAGAAAGCGAACTAGCTCTGTTTAATGTAAAAAAAGACTTATCTCACGAGGAGTTGGTTCAACTTGAAGCGAGAATTGAAAAATTATCCGGATTTGCGATTGTGCAAACTGCTGGCAGGGACTATATAGAGGGAAATGTTTTTTCCCATATTCTCGGGTATATAGGCAAGATTGACAGAGAAACCTTAAGAAGCAATCCCGATAAATATACCATCCACGACTATACAGGAAAAATGGGGATAGAGAGGTATTATGAAAACTATCTTACGAGAACTGGTAATGAAATAAGAGTGGAGAGAGACGTTTTGGGGAACACTATAGCCCAAGAAATAATTGAAAGTACGGATGAGGGAGAAAATGTTGTTTTAACGATTGATAGAAGACTGCAAAAAATCGCAAATGAAAAAATAGTAGAAAAGCTTGAAGAAGTTGGATCGAAAAAGGGGGCGGTTGTGGCGATGGATCCTACCACGGGAGAAATTCTTGCGATGGTAAGTGTTCCAAGTTATGATAATAATCTTTTTCGTAGAAGTGGTGACCGGGAAGCTCTTGCAACGCTTTTCGAAAACAAGGATGCGGTTTTCTTAAATCGTGTTATGTCTGCGGGTTATCCTACAGGATCGGTTATTAAACCACTGCTTGCCGCGGCCGCACTCGAGGAGGGGATTATCAGCCCCGAAAAAAGAATACATAGTCCGGGCTATATTACCATACCCAACCCATGGAATCCCTCTCAGCCAACGATTTTCCGGGACTTTCAAGCACATGGATGGCGTGATATGCGTGAAGCTATCGCTGTCTCAAGTAATGTCTATTTCTACTCAATTGGGGGTGGATATGAAGATCAAGAGGGGCTGGGAGCGAGAAGAATCAGAGAATATCTTAATCTTTTTGGATGGGGAGAAATATCGGGAGTTGACTTTCCTGCAGAAAGAGCTGGTTTTATTCCCTCTCCCGAATGGAAAGAAGAAAAGCTAAACGATGCATGGAGGATTGGTGATAGTTACAATCTTTCTATAGGGCAGGGGTATATTTCTACTACCCCACTGCAAGTTGTAAGCTCTTTTGCGGCACTTATAAACGGCGGAAAACTTTTAAGACCCTATATAGTAAAAGAGATTATTGATGACGATAAAAATTTAATAAAAAGAAACAGCTCTGAGATAATTCGAGAGGGTTTTATTTCTCCCGAAAACCTGAAAGTAGTAAAAGAGGGAATGAAGGAGGCCACAATTATCGGGACGGCAAGATCACTGCAGGCGCTTCCTTTTTCTTCGGGAGCGAAAACGGGAACCGCTCAAACATCAAGAGCTGGAGTTAATCACAATTGGGTTACCGCTTTTGTTCCTTATGATAATCCGGAAATTGTAATAACCGTTATAATAGAAGACATTAAAGGGGTTACTCCTGTTGCAACTCATTTGGCTCGCGACATACTAAGGGAGTATTTTACGGAAGAAGATGACAAGGAGACGGAGAACGAGGAGCTTTAAATAATTATGATTTTGTGTTATCTTAAAGAGCATTAATAATATAATCGTATCGGATATGAAAAAGTGTTTTACAAAAAAAGGTATAGAAAAAATGGAGGAGGAGCTTCAATATCTTGAAAAAGAAAAGAGAAAAGAAGTTGCGGATAAGCTTAAATTTGCGGCATCTTTTGGCGATTTGAGTGAAAATGCTGCTTATGATGATGCAAAAAACGAGCAGAATATGCTTGAAACTAAAATTTCAAAATTACGCGAGACGATTAAAGATGCAACTATAGTTGAGACAAGGAAAGGCAACGATACGGTACAAATTGGGTCTGTTATTGAAATTAAAATTAATGGGGAAAAGAAGGAGATAGAAATTGTTGGTGGAAGTGATGGGGATCCTTTTCAAGACAAGATATCTTGCGATTCCCCGATGGGAAAAGCTCTTTTAGACAAAAAAGAAGGCGACACATGTAGTGTGGATACTCCTTCGGGAAAAAAAGAATTTAAAGTTATAAAAATTAAATAGAAAAATGAGCAGAGAAGAAGAAATACGCCAAAACCGCCTCAGAAAAATAGGTATGCTTCGAGCATCGGGACACCTTCCATACCCGGGGAAAGCAAACAGAACCCATGCAATTTCGGATTGTATTGATGATTTTGAATCCTTACAAAAGAAGGAAACTGAAATTTTTCTGACCGGGAGGATAATGATGTTTCGAGAACACGGAAAACTAACCTTTCTCACGATTCAAGATGACTCCGGCAGTATTCAACTTTTGATTTCTCGAGACTTGGTGGGGGAAAAATCTTATAAATTTTTCTTGCAAGTATTTGACACAGGTGATTTTATTGAGGCTAGGGGCATTCTTTCTCTTACCAAGAGAGGTGAAAAAACTCTTAAGATTACAGACTATAAGATGCTGTCTAAGAGCATATTACCCCTTCCCGAGAAATGGCA
>PWKU01000010.1 GCA_003559635.1 Candidatus Nealsoniibacteriota bacterium
CCATTGTCTATGATTCTCGACTGCAGCCTCCCGTAGGAGTAGGGCCCGTGTCTCAGTGCCCTTGTTGGCGGTCAGGCGCTAACCTCGCCTACTCGTCATTGCCTTGGTAAGCTATTACCTTACCAACAAGCTGATAAGCCGCAGGCCGATCTTCAAGCGGTCCCCAAAAGGTTTCCATTTACTTTTAAGATTCTCATCAAAAAAGACTATCGGGAATTGTTCTGGATTTCTCCAGGTTATTCCCGTCTTGAAGGTACGTTCCCACGTGTTACTAACCCGTTCGCCGGTTACCTTGCACCAAAAAGGTACAAGATCCCTCGACTTGCATGCCTAAACCACGCCGCCAGCGTTCATCCTGAGCCAGGATCAAACTCTCTAAAAAAAGAGATTTAAATCCTCAAAAGAGAATAAATTTTCTCGAATATTAAATATTCAGAGCAACTTTAAGAAACTGACTCGTCTCAAAAAGGGTAGTGAAAATTCAATCAAACTTCTACTACCCCTCAAAGGATAAATTTTGAAAGAGCTGTCCGTAATTCTACATAATTTTTATCACTTGTCAAGAAGAAAATTATATCACCTTTTATGGTGAGCCGATCTCCAGCAAATTTACGAAACTAAAGGGACTACTTTAAGTTTCGTTTCTTGCCAAATTATAACAAGTTTTTCGTAATTTGAGCCGACGGCGGGATTCGAACCCACGACCTACGGTTTACAAAACCGTTGCTCTAGCCACTGAGCTACGTCGGCCTTCTTGCGCTATTTAGTAAAACTCAAACGAGCGAACAAGTAACAAATCTTTCGTGTCCCTTATCCCCTCTAACTTCGAAAAATAGTAGAGAGCGGCACTTTAAGGTAACAGATCTCTACTAACTCATTCCGTCTTGTTCCCGTCCCGCTTTTTCCTTTTTCTCTTTAGAGTATAAAGCCACTTAGTGGTGACTCTTTCCACTTTAACGATTACTTTCCTGAGAGAAGAAAGCATCCGCCCAAGCGCCTCTTCAAACCTTTCTCTGATTTCCTTTTTTACACTTTCTTCCAGTTTTTCTTTTGCAGCCACTATAAAGTCCTTATCATCAACATCCTTTTCGGAAAAATCGACAAGAGCCGGAGCTTTCCACGTCAAAAAGAGAAAAGTTCCCAATAGGCTGAGACAAAAAATAACAAGGAAAACAATCATATGATAAGTTTATATCTCAAATCGTGTGAAACGATTGATAATAACTTTTTCTCCAATCTTTGCAATCTTTTCATTAATAAGATCTTCAATTGTTTTCTTATCATCCTTAACCCAAGGTTGCATTAGAAGTGCGACTTCTTTTTTGTATTTTTTAATTCTTCCTTCTACAATCTGTTCTATTACATTTTCCGGTTTACCCGAGTCTTTGCACTGCTTTAATGTTATTTCCTTCTCTTCTTTAATCTCTTCTTCTTTTACATCCTCACCTTTTACATAACGCGGGTTTGCTGCCGCAATCTGAAGACAGATTTCGTGTGCTAATGACTTGAAATCGTCCGACCTTGCAACAAAATCCGACTCACACCGGATGTCGAGCAAAACACCGACTTTGCTATTGGAATGAATGTAGCTTGCAATTACTCCTTCGCCCGCTGACCTACCAGCCCTCTTTCCGGCAACATCTTCTCCTCTCTCTCTCAAATACTTTTTTGCTTTCTCAATATCTCCTTTTGACTTCTCCAACGCTTTTTTGCACTCCATCATTGAGACTCCACTTTCTTCTCTTAGTTTTTTGATTTGGTCAATATTAGACATAGATAATTTAATTTACGAGTAACAACCGACGGTTTACAGCACACTACCCGCTTATGTTATCTGCCATCAACTGCCGATAATTATCCTTATTTTACTTTAAAACCTCTTTTATTTCGTCTAAAATATAATTAACAGAGCTCATCGAGTCGTCATTTGCCGGAATAAAGAAATCTGCTTGAGAGGGGTCTGCGTTGGTGTCGGCAATTGCGATAACGGTAATTCCGCTCATCTTTGCTTCCTTAATCGCAAGCTTGTCCTTGATCATATCCACCACAAAAATAGCATCTGGAAGCTTTTCGAGATTTCTTACTCCCTCAAACTTCTTTTCCAGCCCTTCAAGCTCCTTGGAAATTTTCACTCTTTCTTGTTTTGTATATTTCCTCTCCAGCTCCCCACTCTCTCCCTGCCTAAGGATATCATTATAATAATCTATCCTCTTTTTTATAGTACCAAAGTTTGTTATCATGCCTCCCAAAAAGCGGTTAACCACATAAGGCATCTCTGTTTCGGTTGCCACCTCTTTAACCATTTTTTTAAACTCCGGCTTCGTTGAGACAAACATTATAACCTTTCCTTCTTTCTTCAAGCCTTTAATGTGATCTACACACTCTTTAAGCTTCTCCTCCGTTGTGTGGAGGTTAATAATATGTACAGAACCCTTCACTCCCTCAATATAAGGATCCATCTTCGGATGCCTTTTAGAGGCTGATTGCCCAAAATGAAGACCTGCTTCCGCCATCTTCTCTACCTTTGTTTTTGATTTTGTTTCTTTTTCTTGCATTTTTCTGTTTACTAACATTTAATCAGACAACGAGAAATATAACATTATTTCCAAATAATATCAAGTTTCCAGACTAGCTCCGCAAAGTAGTGTTATTGAAGGCTTACCGAGAGGTGCTTGAAATTTCTTTATTTTTTGCTATAATCCATCCGTATGAAAAAAGAAACACATCCAATATTCTATAATAAAGCGAAAGTTACCTGTTCCTGCGGTAATTCTTTTACCGTTGGGTCAACAAGAGAGACAATGAAAGTTGATGTCTGCTCCGCATGCCATCCTTTTTACACAGGTAAAAAGAAAATTCTCGATACCATGGGAAGAGTTGAAAAATTCAAGCAACGAATGGCAAAAAAGAAAAAATAGCTACGAAACTCAATACTACTCCCTTCTTTTTTTGCAGGGAGTTTTGTTTTATAATGAGACAATATGACAATTTTGGAAAAAATACAAAAAGAATATGACGACCTTATGGAAAAGCTTTCTCATCCGGAAGAGATAACCGAGTGGGAGTCTTTGGGTGAGCAGAAAAAAGTACTAGAAGAAATTGTTAACGAAAAAAGAAAATATGAAGATATAAAAAAAAGACTTTTAGAAAATGAAGAGATTGTTACACAACAAAAAGATAATGAACTTGCAGAAATGGCCCGAGAAGAAGAGAAAGAACTATTAGAAAAAAAAGAAGAATCTGTAAAAACATTAAAACGGCTTATCGGAAAGAAAGAGGGAGCTGAAGACGATGTGATTCAAAAAGGATCTACAATTATTGAAATAAGAGCCGGTGCGGGGGGTGATGAAGCATCTCTTTTTGCAAGCAATCTATTAGAAATGTACACGAAATATGCCCAATCCAAAAATATAGATGTCAAAATATTGGATGAAAATAAGACCGAACAGGGAGGGCATAAAATAGTTACCTTCAAAATGAAAAAGAACGACCCCTACTCTCTAATGCGATATGAGGCGGGAGTTCATAGAGTTCAAAGAGTTCCCGAAACCGAAAAAGGAGGAAGAGTCCACACATCCACAATCTCTGTCGCCGTTTTGCCGGAGCCCAAAAAAGGCAAGATAAAAATAAATCCAGCCGATCTTACTCTTGAAACTTGTAAATCTTCCGGGCCCGGAGGACAATATGTTAATAAAAGAGAAACTGCCATTCGTATTGTTCATGAACCATCGGGAATTGTTGTTACCTCGCAAAATGAAAGAAGTCTCCAACAAAACAAAGAAACGGCACTTTCTGTTTTAGAGGCAAAGCTCTTGGAAAAGGAAAAACGCGAGAGATTAGAAAAATTAGAAAAAGAAAGAAAGTCTCAAATCGGCACGGCAATGCGCGCTGAAAAGATAAGAACATACAATTTTATGCAAAACAGAGTAACAGACCACCGAATTGAACAAAGTTGGTACAGACTAGAAGAGATTTTACAAGGAGATTTGGATGGAATAATAAACGCCCTTCAAGAATACGAAGAGCGTGAAAAATATAAGGATATTATTATTGAGTAATTCTCTTTTTTCTATTGGGTCATTAATTCAATATCTCTCTCAAACCGATTAGCTCTCTCAATAACCTGATCCGCATACCAGAAAAAACTTGAATTGGTTGTCCCTCCGGAAAAATAAATCATCGCTGCTCTCCACTCTCCATCTCTTGTCCTCGCTCTTGCACCAGAGTCCGTCAACAGCACTCCGGAGGCCAAGAAAGAATCTCTAATGCTCCATGGATTTGCAGGTCTTCCGAGAAGTGTATGCATTCGGCTTTTGTACATCATCCATGTTGAAGGAATAAATTGTGCCGGCCCCATAGCTCCTCCCCACCCAAAACTCATCGGACATGAAACAGGAGTTTTTAACGGATCTCTTCCAAGCTCTTTGGTTATCGTCAAAAATGGAGGGATGTCTCTTGTCGGATGCATCCCATTTGAAAATCTCTGGCCATTATGAATATGAACGGATGAACCAGAAGAAGTATCTGCAATGTAGCATTGCCCCACATTGCTACCTAAAGCCGATTCTTGTTGTAGTATAGATAGTAAGAAAGAGGGTCTGATACCCGTCATATTCTCAACCCATTTAGCAATCTCATAAGCTTCTCCGAAAGTTGGTGCCGCAACATCATCAGGAAGTCCGACAAGCTCAAATATCCTCTGTCTTATCTCTTCAGCCTGTCTTTCCAAGTCTTTTTTCTGTGCAAGTTGTGCTTGATATTCAGCCTCAGTTAATCCATAAAGTCTTTGCCTCTCCGCTCTCGCCGCTTCTTCTTGAGCTTTCTGAGCTTCTTGTATTTTTGCAACTTTTTCGGTTTCAGTCATATCGGTTTCAAGTTCGTCCTTGTAGCCTCTTAAGTTATTTCTTAACTCTCTCACTTCATCCAAAATAGTTTTTGTCTCACCAGAAAGCCTTTCCAGTGAATTTAGGTTTGAAAAAACCGCTGAAAGATTATCCTCCGTCAGTAAAATTTCCAAAACGGAGGCCCTGTTTTCCATATTTAGTGTCCTTAGCGTCTCTGCCAGTTCTCCGCGGGATTTCTCAATCTTCTCCGATGTTTTGATAATTGACCCCTGAGTATCGGCAATTTTTAATCCTAGACCTTGAATAACCAGCCTATTTCTATTAATTTGCGCCGTTAGGTGGTTTACCTCTCCCTGAATTTTGTTTATCTGGTATTGTAGGCTTTGTTTTTCTGCCTCTGTCATTGAAAGATTCCTTTGCGCTTTTGCAATCTCTTTTTCAAGTTCTTCAAGCTCCGCCTCCAACTTCGCACGTTCCTCCTCCTTATCGGTTTGAGCATGTGAGAAAAACACACTTCCTGAAAGGAGCATTGACACTAATAGAATAAATATAACCAGTTTCTTTTTCATTTTTATTCTTCTTTTTTTTCCTCTTCTTTGGTTTCTTCTTCCTTTTCTTCTTTAGTTTCTTCTTCCTTTTCTTCTTTCTCTTTCTCACCGACTACTTCCGGTTCTTCTCCCTCTTCAATCGGCTTCTCAAGCTCCTCCTCAACATTTTCCGGACGAGAGATCATTGCTATAGCAGTTCCTCCTTCATGCAAAATCTCAACATCTTTTGGAATCTGCAAATCATCAACGGTGAACACATCGTCAAGTGTTTTTAGTTTTTCAACATTAACCTCAAAGTCGTGTGGAAGATTTTGTGGTAGAGCCTTTACATTTACCGTATACATATTTTTCACGAGTGTTCCTTCAAACTCCTTTACAGCCGGTGCTTCTCCAATAAAATTCAACGGAACCTCTGCCTCAACCTCCTCTTTAAGGTTAGGCTCAAAGAAATCGGCATGCATTACATCGCCGGTAAGAGGATGACGCTGAATTTCATAGATAAGGACAGATGCTTTATCTTTTTTATCGTCAATATCAAGAGCAATCAAGGTACTTTCTCCGGCTTCTTTATAAAGTTTCTCAAAAGCATCCTTGCTTACAAACAAAGGAGTACTTTTCCTTTTCGCCCCATAAAGCACCGCGGGAATCAACCCCGCCTCTCCTTTGTCACCACTATTTCTTGTCTTTACGCTTATTTTATTGCTTTCCTTCATTTTGATAATCTTTAATGTGAATACACTGAACCGGACAACTCTGTTCGGCCTCTCCGTTACAACTTAGTTCCTCTATTTCTTTTACAAAGTTATCGTTTTCTTCGGTACTATCTTTTAAGCTTGCACGACTATCGCTCCCCATCTCCCAATATGAAGGACAAATGGTTGCACATGTTCCGCAACCTATACACTTGTCTCTTTCATAAATAATTTTATACATTTTTTTAATAGCTACTACTTTTCGGTTCCACGTGGAGCCTGATAAAATAGCACCTCGTTAATTTTTATCCACTATTTTTTCTCCCTTCACTAAACTCTTTTTTGGGCAAAATTGAAAATATTAATTTTGTTTTTTACCGTATCGCAAACGGCATCCCTTGAAAGGGGGAGAATTTTATAAGGAGTAATTTCTTTCGGATTTTCTTCGAAAGCATCTCCTATCGCCTCTTTCCACGCAAGACGAAGCTCCGTATTAACATTTATCTTAACGACACCTCTTTCAATCAATGTTTTAATGTCACTTTCACTAACACCAGAACCCCCATGTAATACCACCAAACAAGAAATTATGTTTAGAAGCTCATCTACTCTTTCGGGAAAAATCTTTGGAGAATCTTTATAAACTCCATGAACACTACCCACATCAAAGGCAATACAGTCAATCCCTGTGTCTTTAACAAATTTAGCAACTTTCTCCACTGAAGTCAAGGTAACTTCTTCCATCTTTTCATCAGAAACAGTTGATTTTCCCCCTATTTTTGATACTTCTCCTTCTACCACAACCCCCCTTTCTTTTGCATAGCCTACAATCTCTTTTGTTAATTCAATATTTTTTTCAAAAGGAAAATCGGAGCCGTCAAAATGAATCATATCGTATCCCTCATCAACCGCTTTTTTTAAAAGATCAACATCTTTACCGTGGTCAAAATTTAGAAAAAGATTAATGTTCTCTCTTTCTCTAGCAATTCTAGCCATAGAAACAGCTTCCTTTATTCCGAAGAAATCGGCTTCGCCGCCAGAAGTACCGCATATTACTGGAGCATTCAGCTCTTTAGCAGCTTTAACGATTCCCTGAAACTGATCCAGCGTAGAAAAATTAAACTGGCCAACCGCCCGGCCGTTTACCCTTGATTCTTTTAAAACTTCTATTAATCTTCCCATTTTAGTTTTGCAGGGTCAGACCCTGTAATAAGTTGATTAGTTTCATATTTTTCTTCTTTTCTCAAAAGTCCGTGTTTGGCGCCTTTTTTTTGCAAGCAAGAAGTCGAATTTGCAATCCCAAGCTGTAGGCTTGCTCCCATGTCTCCGCTTCGCATAAACTCCGAAAGAAAACCCGATCCGAAAGAATCTCCGGCACCGGTTCTGTCAATCGCGTCCGGAAATACGGGTCTCACTCTATAAAATACATTATTATAATGTGCATAAACTCCCTCAACTCCCTGAGTAATAAGGACAACTCCATTGATAATCTTTGCCGCCTGACTAACTATTTCTACTCCCTCGGTATACGGAAGACCCGTTACAACTGCTGCTTCTTCCATATTTAGAAGCACGACATCCGCTTTCCCGAGAGCGTCTTTTATTTTCCCATCTTCCAGCTGAGCCTTACTAGGATTCATCATCATTTTGATCCCGCTGGAAGTGGCGTATTCAACCAAGTGATAAAATAACGGAATTGAGTGAGAGGAAAAAGAAGCAAAATAGAACCACTCTGCTTGCAGTTTATCAACATCAACATCTTTCTCCGAGTGCAAATCAGAGGCTCCACGATAAATAAAAATTGTTCTATCAATATCCGGCACATCAAACACTATCGAGTGATTGGTTATTTCTTCATCTGTAAGAGAAACCAGATTCGTAGAAATACCGTATTCCCGCAGTTCTTTCAAAACATTTTCCCCGGCGGAATCATTTCCCACTTTTCCGCAATACGCAACATTAAAGCCTTGCTTGGCAAAGGTTGCCGCACTGTTTGTCCCACCTCCTCCGGAAGTAAAATATATCTCTTCCATCTTAACTTTCGACCCCAAAGGGAAACAGACCCCTTTTTTAGTGGAGAAAACATCATCTTCAACAACCGCGGTTTCTTTTGTCCTGAAAAAAATATCTTTTGTCGCCGAACCAAATGTTATAATGTCAAACATATAAATAAAATTAATCCAATTAGGTCAATTACTTCTTTTCTGTTTTATGGATTTTTCTTACCGTTTGTACAAAGGAATCCGGATTAACGGATATATAATCAATCTTATTATCAACCAAAAATTCTACAAATCCGGGAATTATGGCCGGAGCTTCTCCGCAAATACCAACTTTTTCTTTGAGCTTATGAGCTTCCTTCAAAAAGTCTGCAATCGTTTTCCTTATCGCCGGATTGTTTTCATCATACCTTTTTGAGAGAAGAGCGTTATCCCTGTCCACTCCAAGTATTAACTGTGCTAAATCGTTGCTACCGATAGAAAACCCGTCAAAAACTTTACTGAATTCTTCAGCTAAAATTACATTTGATGGAATTTCCGCCATTACATACACTTTGGTATTTTTTATGCCCTCTTCTTTTATCCTTTTTTTAATTTCTTTTCCTTCTTCAATACTTCTACAAAACGGTACCATTAAAGAAATATTATCTAGCCCAAAAACTTTTTTAACTCTCTTTATAGCGCTGCACTCCATCTGAAAGGCGGGATAAAATTTTTCATTGAGATATCTTGAAGCCCCCCTGAACCCAATCATCGGGTTAGATTCCATGCCTTCATATAAAGCTCCTCCTATAAGGTTACGGTATTCATTGGTTTTAAAGTCTGAAAGCCTGACAATAACCTCTTTTGGATAAAACGCCGCCGCAATCTGGGCAATCCCCTCTGCAAGCTCTTTGATAAAATGCTCTTTTTTATCCGCATGCTCAACCGTTATCTCTTCGATTTTCTTTTTGAGCTGTTTGTCTTTCAGAGTTTCATAGTGATAAAGAGCTAACGGGTGTACACAAACTTTTTCCGCCAGTACAAACTCTACTCTTGCCAGCCCAACTCCTTTTGAAGGAAGATATGAGGCTCTGAAAGCCATCTCCGGAGTACCAACATTAAGCATCACCTTAGTTTTCGTTTCGGGAATTTTGTCTAAATCATACTCTTTGACCGTATAAGGAACATCTCCCTTGTACACTCGGCCATTTAAGCCCTGCGTACAGTCCACCGTCACATGCATTTTGTCCTTTAATACTTTCGTTCCATTTTCAGTTCCAACTATCGTCGGTACTCCCAATTCCCGTCCGACAATGGATGCGTGGGCGGTTTTTCCTCCTTCGTCCGTAATAATCGCCGACGCAAGCCTCATAATACTCACCCAGTCGGGATCAGTCATCTTGGTTACAAGAACATCTCCTTTTTCAAATCTTTCAATTTCGCTTACATCCTCAATTATTTTGACCTTACCTTTTCCTACTTTCTCTCCCACTGCAATTCCCGTGACCACGGGCTCTTCGTTTGTTTTTATATTATATTCCAGATACTTTCTCCCTGTTTTGGCGGCATGTATCGTCTCCGGCCTTGATTGAACGATAAAAAGTTCTCCCGTTTCTCCATCTTTGGCCCATTCAATGTCCTGCGGTTTTTTATAGTGCTTTTCGATAATAACCGCCCACTTTGCCAGAGTAAGAATTTCTTCATCGTTGATTGAAAATCGGACCGCTCGCTTTTGGGGGACTTTTCTTTCCAAAAGACCTCCACTCTTTTTATAAACAAACTCTTTGGTTTTTCTCCCCATGTCTTTTCGAATAATTGCAGGAAATCCCTTCTCCAGCGTCGGTTTGAAAACATAAAATTCATCGGGCGTGACACTTCCTTGAACAATCATTTCTCCAATGCCAAAAATCGAGTTAATTAACACAACGTCACGAAAACCGCTTTCGGTGTCCAGCGTAAACATAATTCCCGAAGACGCTTTATCGGAGCGCACCATTTTTTGCACACCCACCGAAAGAGCAAACTTTAAGTGCGGAACTTTTTTCTCTTCACGATATGCAATCACCCGATCATTAAATGAAGATGCAATGCATTCTTTTATAAACTTAACCACTTTTTCTTCTCCGGAAATATTTAAAAATGTTTCGAACTGACCGGCAAAAGAGGCATCCGGAGCATCTTCACAAACAGCCGAAGAGCGAACCGCTACGCTGACATTTTTTGTCCCGTATTCTTCACACATTTTCTTGTAAGAATCTCTGATAGCCTTTTCAACTTTGTCCGGAAAATTTCCTTTCATGATTGCTTCTCTCGCCTTTTTCCCGGTTTCTCTCAAACTTTTTGTACTTGACCTATCATATTCCTTTAAAATCTTTCTCAGCTCTTTTTCAATATTGTTTTCTTTTAGAAAAGCCCAGTAGCTTTCAGTGGTAACGGCAAACCCGCCAGGAACGGCCACTCCCCTTTTTGTAAGAGACTTTATCATCTCCCCTAGTGACGCATTTTTTCCTCCAACGAGTGGAAGGTCTTTGTGTGCAATCTTTTTATAAGATACGGTATATTTTGGCATAGTTTTTTTTATATTATTTTAATTATCATAAAATTTTGACAACGGAGGGACTATCTCTTTCTTTCGCGAGGAAACATTTTTCAAAAGAAAATACTCATCCTTCTCCTCTCCTTGAAAAACTTCTCTTATCACATCCCTTTCATCTTCTTCGGCGGGAAAAAAGAGTGTGTTACTTTTTATAATATCAACCACTCCGAAAAACAGCGCGTCCGTTTCCTTTTTCTTTTTTGTCTTTTTTAAAAATTCGCTAATCTCTTTTTTGTTTTCAATAAAGTACACAAGTGATGTGGTTTCTGCCATTCCGACAACAACCTTCTTTCCCCCAAACTCATACTCCTTTGCATCTCGGAAAATAATTTCCTCTAAACTTCTCCCGGAAAGATCCGACTTTGCCTCAAACATTTTTTCCGCAAATCCATTTGGGTCTACTTTGGAAATTTCGGAAAGTTCATAACAGAAGTCAATATCTTCGGTCGTCGTTGTTGGAGAATTGAGGTTTAATGTATCGGAAATAATCCCTGCAAGAAGTAGTCCTGCTTCTTCTTTATCGCAATCAATCCCTTTTTCTTTCATCATTTTATAAACCAAGGTGCAAGTACTTCCCACTTCTTCAACACGAAAAAATATTGCCTTATCGGTTTTTAGTCCCGACAGCATGTGATGATCTAAAACTCCGCAAACCATTTCTTTTTTAGCGACACTCTGTGCAATCTCATTATGATCCACTAAAAAAAACTGTTCCCCTTCCCCCTCTGAAATCAGTGAAGGCACATCTTCTTTGAAATAAGAAAAAACAAACTCCGTTTCGCGATTAATTTCACCGGCAATGCGAGCAACAGCGTTCCTTCCCTCTTTTTCAAAAAGAAGAGCAAGAATTTTTGCCGAAATAACAGAATCAGTATCGGGATTTTTGTGACCAATAACAATTAATTCTTTCATATTTTTATAGTTTATTTATAAGGGCCATAATCGGCTTTAAGGCTCTTTTAGGATCTGAATAGTTAGGAATTTTATGCTCTTCAAGATAATTAATCGCCTTTTTGTTCTCCACTCCGGATCCCATAAAAATAGCAACTACCGGTTTTTTATGGTCGTCAAAAATCTTTTTGATTCTTTTCGCATTTTCAAGAGGTTTTGTCACAGTTTGCGGTGTCTGTATTACCGCCAACAAAGACACTTCTTTTTGTTTAATCGTCTTTCTACAAGCGGTTTCGTATTTCTCCGGAGAGGCATCGCCCAAAATATCAAGCGGGTTGCTCGTCTTTTGAGGAAGCTTGATATTATTTTCATCTAGCAAGTCCGCCAGCAAAACTCCTGCACCACCGCCGTTAGTGACAATACCGGCACCCGTTCCTTTGTTTTTATTCTGCCACGACAACGCTTTGGCAATATCAAACAGTTCCTCAAGCGATTGCGCCTCGATTGCTCCCCCTTGCCTCAAAGCGGCGGAAAAAATTTTATACTCTCCGGCAAGCGAACCGGTATGTGATGTAACCGCCTTCTTTGAGTTCTTAGTTTTTCCCGCCTTCAAAACTATAACGGGTTTTTTGGTGTTTTGCAAAGTCTTCAGGAACAACCTTCCATCTTTTACCCCTTCAATGTAAAGAGCAATTACATTTGTATTTTTATCTCCGTCGGCAATTGCTATATAATCTTCTATCCCAATACCGGCGGCATTTCCAACCGAAACTATAATAGAAAAGCCGAAATTATTGTTTTCTGCACCATCAATTACCGCATCAATTAATCCTCCTGATTGAGAAATAAACGCAATACCCCCTTTTTGAGGAGTTCCCGGCGCAAAGGACACATTTAGTCCCACCGACGGTCTTATTAGCCCAAGACAATTCGGCCCAACAAGAGGTATCTGTGCGGAGCTTAGTTTTTTTCTGATTTTCTCTTGCCTTTTTTTCCCCTCTTTAACTATTTCCGCAAAACCGCTGGAGATTATTATAACTCCGCCAACCTTTTTCTCAATGCATTGGTCAATAACTTCATCAATTGCTTTTTGAGGAACGGCGATAACCGCCAAATCAATCTTCCCGTCAATATCAGTAATTTTTTGATAAGTCTTCTTGCCGAAAATCTTCTTCTTCTGGGGGTTGATATAGTAAACCTTTCTCCCCTCTTCTTTTAAGTTTTCGACAATTCCCCTACCAACAGAGTTTTCCCTGTCTGTTGCTCCGATAATCGCAACCTCTTTAGGATTAAAAATTGTGTTAATCATACAACTATCTTAACATCGCAAACAAATGCTTTTTTATCATTTAAAATAACGGGATTTAAGTCTATCTCTTGGTAATCCTCCTTATCTGCAAGGCTAGAAACTTTTACCAGAATATCCGCCAATTTGCTTTTATCTATTTTCTCAAGCCCTCTAAATCCTTCCAGTAATTTTTTCCCTTTAATTTCTTCTATCATTTTTAGTGCATCCCCTTTTTTGATTGGCAATACTCTAAAGGTAACATCATTAAAAACCTCGACCATAGTGCCCCCTGTGCCAAGCATAATAACGCCTCCGAAAAGAGGGTCTTTCTTTACTCCCACAATAAATTCAACGCCCTCGACTTGCTTTTGCACCAAAACCCCTTGAGTGTCTTCTATTTTAGATAGTGATGTAAACGCGATTTGTGCCTCTTCTTTACTTTTTATATTTTTAAGAACACCCCCGACTTCCGTTCTGTGAAAATGTTTCTTTGAGGATATTTTCATAACTACGGGAAATCCTATTTTACTTGCAGAAGAAGAAGCTTGTGTTTTATTCTCAACAAAACAAGTATCGGGAACTTTCAGCCCGTACTTTTTTAAAATTTTATCTTGCTCCTTATAATCTAGAATCATACTATGCATTGCCAATATATGCCGCAAAATCGGCTAGACGTGCCGAATACCCCCACTCATTGTCATACCATGACAATACTTTTAACATACTTCCGTTTGTGTGGGTCATTCCAGCATCAACAATTGAAGAATAAGTGCTTCCAACATAGTCTGTCGAAACCAACTCCTCGTCCTCTACTTTTAATATTTTGCGCAATTTTTCTTTTCCGGATTCTTCCTTCAGCAATAACAGAGCCTCTTCTTTGCTTACTTCTTTTTTAAGATTACACACAAGATCGATAATCGAAACAGTCGCCGTTGGAACCCTCATCGCAATTCCGTTAATTTTACCTTCAACTTCCGGAATAACTCTCCCAACAGCCTTAGTTGCGCCGGTTGTTGTCGGAATAATATTAATCGCCGCCGCCCTTGATCTGCGGAAATCTTTATGCGCGCCGTCCAATAAATTTTGGCTAATCGTATAGCTGTGTATCGTGGTCATCATACCCGACAAGATACCGAAATTATCGTTTATTATTTTTACAATTGGTGCTAAACAGTTTGTCGTGCAAGACCCCATATCCACAACATGATGTATATTTGAATCATACTCTTCTTCGTTAACTCCCAAGACAAATGACTTAATTTTGTCCGGATCTTTGGATGGAGCGGAAATTATAACTTTCTTTGCTCCTGCGCCAAGATGCTTGCTTGCATTTTCATAATCAACAAAAAGCCCGGTACATTCCAAAACCACATCTACTTCAAGCTCTTTCCACGGAAGATCATCCGGATTCTTTTGGGCAAGTAGTTTCACACTACTAAGACCTTCTATCTTTAATTCATCTCCGATAAGCTCAACGCTTTTTCCAAAAGTTCCGTAAACGGAGTCATGTTTTAAAAGATAGGCTATCTTTTCGTTTTCAAGCAGATCGTTTACTGCAACAATCTCCAATTCGTCGCCGTAATTCTCTATAATGTTTTTGAAGGCTCCGCGCCCTATTCTTCCAAAACCGTTAATTGCAATTCTTTTTTTCATTTTTATTGAATATCTAACTCCTTTTCTAATTCTCCTTTATTAAACCCAGTAATAAACTTTTCATCGTCAATTTCAATTACAGGAACTCCCATCTGCCCCGTCTTGTCTATCATTCTTTTTTGTGCTTCTTCGTCTTGACTGACATCTACTTCCTCGTATTCAAAACCTTTTTCCTCTAAATATTTCTTAAGAACCACACAATATGTGCAAGTTGGAGTTGAATATAATTTTACTCTAGGCATAAATATACTAACTATATAATTTAATTTATAACACCTTCAGTTTATTATATAAATCTTTTTTCGACAAGAGAGACTATTTTTCCCTATCTTCAAACAGATTTACCGTCTCAATCATCTTCACCTGCTCAATTCTCCCAAAAGATCCTCTTTCACAATTACTTTCCGTGAACCGCTCTTCTTCGTCAGCGCCTCTTCCGTGAAGAAGAAAAGGTATGTCTCTCTCACAATGGCTTTTTTTAAGCGAGCAGGTTGAGTGGTCAGAGGTAATGATTAAGTTTCCTTCAAAGTCATCCAAAATCGATAACTCTTTGTCGAATCTTTCTATAAAAGTCACCTTTCCTTTAAAATCTCCGTCCTCTGCAAGAGTATCCGTTGCCTTGAAATGAACAAAGACAAAATCAAAATCTGCAAAAACCGCTTCTCTGAGCTTTCTTTCAATATTGGTATCGGCTGTTCCCGTCGCTCCTTCCACGAGCAAAGGTTTCATTCCCATCATCTTCCCCATATCTCGATAGAGATCTTTCCCGGCTATACACCCCGCACTAACGCCGTATTTTTCGGTAAAAGAAGGAATTCCCGCATCCTTTGAGGCTCCTCTTAACAAAAGGTAGTTTGCCGGAAGTTTTCTCCCCTTATTCTCGGGATGATTTTCTAAAATGCTGTTAGCTTTTTCGGAAAAAAGATTTAACACTCTCGCGGTAAATTCTCCCTCCTTTGTGTCTTCACACGCCTTTATTTTTTCAAGAACTCCGGTTTCGTTATAGCCGGGATCACTATTTGTTACCATTGAGCTTAATCCCTCGCCCTTTAATAAAACAACAACTCGGTGTTCCAGCGCGATGTTGACTATAAATTTTACCCCCTCAATCTCTATCCCGTTAATCGCTTCTACTAACTTTTGTGCATCATTGATTCTCCC
>PWKU01000033.1 GCA_003559635.1 Candidatus Nealsoniibacteriota bacterium
AACAAGCCGGACTTGTTACCACACTTCAGTTCCTGGGGCCTTTTACCACATTCGCACCAACAGACAACGCTTTTGAAAGTCTGTTTGAAAATGTTGATCCTGCCACCCTCAGTGACGAACAAATCACAAATGTTTTGCTGTATCATGTATTATCCGGTGAAACATTATCTACCGATCTTGGTCCAGAGCAGATGGTTGAAACCGTTGCAGGTGAGGAAATTTATATCACAGCAGAAAACGGCACTGTGGCTGTTAACGGAACTTCGAATGTAGTCACAGCAGATATTGATGCACCAGCAAACGGTGTAATTCATGTTGTGGATGAAGTACTTCTACCGAATGCATTTACTCCGGTAACCGGTGTAGTTCAAAAGAATTATGAACTCGCCACACTGCTTTCACTTGTCGTAGATCGTCCTGATATCCTCGAAATATTGAGTAATCCAAACGACGATTTCACCATCTTTGCACCAAATAATGATGCTTTTTCAGATGTACTTGCAGAAAACCCCGACCTTACCGAAGGTCAGGTTACCCAGGTACTTGCATATCACGTGCTTGCAGCCGAAGTTCTTTCAGGTAACCTGGAAGAAAGTCAAACCGTTGAAACTCTTGGCGGTGAAGATATCTATGTAACCGTTGATAATGGCAGTGTAATGATTAACAATTCTGCCAGTGTGGTTACTGCCGACCTTCAGGGTAACAATGGTGCTGTACACATTATCGATGGTGTACTTCTGCCAAATGCATTTACCCCGGTAACAGGAATTGTAGCAAAAAACTACAATTTATCAATCCTCCTCAGCCTGGTAGCCGATCGTCCCGATATACTTGACGCTCTTTCAGGTGATGGTGAATTTACAGTATTTGCGCCTACCAATGAAGCTTTCGAAGCAGCACTTGAAGCTTTCCCTGACCTTACTGATGAACAGATTACTGAAATTCTGACCTATCATGTTCTCGCAGCGGAAGTGTTATCTACCGATCTCGCTGACGGCCAGACTGCCGAAACACTTCAGGGTGAAGAAATCACGGTAAGCATTAATGATGATGGTGTTCAGATCAATAATGCAAATGTTTTAACGGTTGATCTTGCAGGAACAAATGGTGTGGTTCACATCATTGATGCAGTTATTCTTCCTCCAAGTTACACTGATTAATAGTTCCATAAGTATCTGATAAACAGACTGAAAGGCAGCTAATATAGCTGCCTTTCTTTATTTTAAAAAAAATCACTTGAGACGTTCTTCTAAGACATGTTTTTAAAATGAAATGACCAGACAGATGGCTAAAAAAAGATTCTTACTTCACAATATAATATCAGCCGGTTTTATAGCTTGCATATTAGTTTTTACGGCTTGCGAAAAAGACGAGGATGATATCACACGCGACAAACACATACCTGATACTGTTATTTCCACAGTCCATCCTGCAGATACCGAGCTTCTGATTACAGAGTTAGTACCTTACTCTGAATTTAATGATAATAGCACTGTCTGATTTTACCAGGTCCATCTGTATATCCTTGAATTTTTTTGAACCCAATGTGCCTTTCCGGGATATTTAATCCTCATATCAACAAGGGGCCAGAATAACCGGTTATAAATTCTTGAAGGCAGGATATATTCCGAAATTCCCGAAGCCTTGACAATCTCTTCTCTCCTTTTAATCACCATTTCCCCCTCATATCGCCTGTAAAATGGCCCGTTATCTGTAACTATGCTTTTTTGCAGTTCGGCTGATACTTCATCCCCTTTAAATTCAATTTTTCTTGAGGCAGAGAGGCCAAACACAGAAAATTCAAGCGCTCCGGGGTCAATATTACGGTCAGCCCGTAACACCTCGCCATTTTCCTCAATCAGCCATGCACGTTTTTCCCAAGAACCATTTTCACACATCAGGTAATACACAAAAGCAGCATCACTGGTATGATAGCGACCCCAATACCATTCATCAAAACTGTTCTTCATCGGTTCACTGCCTGTATTATGATCGTGATAGCCCGTACCTGAAAATTCAATTTTTTCGTATCGATATCCTGAAATTTCCAAGTTCCCTGTGACCTCACAAAACGGTAAAATCAGATTCCAGGTATGTTTGCTGTTATCATCTGCTGTATTATTCCCTAAAGCTGAAAGATCCTTTTCCGCCCCGAAAAATGTAAGA
This sequence comes from Candidatus Nealsoniibacteriota bacterium, assembly GCA_003559635.1. Classification (GTDB taxonomy): domain Bacteria; phylum Patescibacteriota; class Minisyncoccia; order Minisyncoccales; family PWPS01; genus PWHW01. The sequence goes on from PWKU01000033.1 coordinate 2,167, forward strand.
GTACCTTTGATGTTATCACCATTCGGAACGGTTTGATTCAGCCGGACAACATATCGGAGCTTTCCATCATTTTTTTCCCCATAAAAAGAGTTTTGCCCTGCATAACCAGCCGGATTTTTCTCCGAAAAATCGGCATTTTCCGCTTTGAACTCTTCAAATGAATAAAATACCGGTTCCCCTTTTTTATATACCGAAATGCTGATGGCAGGAAATTTACCGGCTGCGGAATTACCTGTATTATACAACTCCTGAATATATTTTCGTGAAAACGGATTCCCGTCATAAAAAATAATTACAAGACTGTACCCATCGGTAGAAATAGCATCAAAGTACCACCATTCGTAGCTTCCGGGCTTTGGTTTGGCAGATCGGATGTCTTGAGAAAAATCAGAGATAATGTTCATCTGTTAACTGAATGGAAGTGAGAGGGATATCGTTTTATTTATAACTAACTGAAAATTTTACAGGATGATTTCCATATTTACGTGGCTTCTTTTTTTTGCTCTGTTTTACTTACTTGTAACATCCATTATCCTTTTGCGGAACCGGATTGACCTGACTCCGCTGCCCATAAATTCAGAATTTATTCAAGATACAAAAAAACCATCTGTTTCAGTTTGCATTCCGGCACGTAATGAAGCACATAATATTGGTACACTTCTTGAATCCCTGCGATTTCAAAACGATCATCCTTTTGATGTGCATGTGCTGGATGATCATTCCGAAGATCAAACGGCCGGGATTGTACAGTCGTTCCAGGAAGATTTTCCTGTAAAACTCCACCTTCACCAGGGAAAGGAAAAGCCGGCAGGATGGCTCGGCAAACCCTGGGCCTGCCATCAGCTTGCAAATAAAGCTGATGGAGACATTCTCCTTTTTCTTGATGCTGATACAGAGCTCAAGCCCGGTTCAATTGAAGGAATAACAGCGGCATTTGAACATTATCAAACGGATATGGTAACGGTTTGGCCATACCAAAAAACAGAAACATTCTGGGAAAAAGCTGTGATCCCGCTCATCTACTACGCACTTGTTACTTTGCTCCCGGCTATTTACGTATACCGTGATCCCCGGTGGATGCCTTCCTTTCTGAAAAAAAAATTCCGCCCTTTGTTTGCCGCAGCCTGCGGTCAATGTATCGCCTTCAAAAAAGAAGTTTACATTAAAATAAATGGGCATGAAGCTGTGAAAAACCAGATTGTAGAAGATGTTGAGCTGGCAAAAATAACCAGGCGTTCCGGTTTCAGGATGCGTATGTTCCATGGTGTCGGGTCAATTACCTGCAGGATGTACCTCAACCAGAAAGAGATGTTTGAAGGCTTTCGAAAGAATTTTTTTGCAGGATTTAATCACTCACTTGCACTTTTCTTACTGGCCATGGTTATACATCTGATTGTTTTTATTCTGCCGTTTATCACCGTTTTCTATTCGATTTTCGCAGGCCTGCCCACAATTTTCTTTCTGTCTGCCGCCTGCATTGGACTGGTTCTTCTTCACCGGCTTATTCTGGCATTGTGGTTTCGCTGGGATCCACTTTACTCCTTTTTTCACCCATTAGGAGTGTTGTGGTTCCAGCGACTTGGCCTTATAAAGGTAATTGATTATTTCACCCGGAGAACAGTGTTATGGAAAGGCAGAAAAGTTTCATAAATCGAAAGAATACGTTTTTTTTTAATCATAGAGATTGCATATTGCAGTAGATGAAAGAGTTGATTTCAACATACCTGCGCTACCTGAAAG
>PWKU01000011.1 GCA_003559635.1 Candidatus Nealsoniibacteriota bacterium
CAAGAGTCGCCGGACTTCCTTCGGGAAGCAACAGCGGAACATACACCAACCGCAATCTAAGAGCGGGAACCAGTTATACATACACTATTAAAAGCGGAAACAGAACGAGTACAGCCCGTTGTAGTACGAGCTCTGCGCCGACGGCAACTCCAACTCCTACTCCTACCCCCAGACCAACTCCAACTCCTACACCTACCCCACCAAGGGACTGGACTCCATTAATGCCGACATATACTCCAACATATGTTTCTACACCTACCCCACCAAGGGACTGGACTCCATTAATGCCGACATATACTCCAACATATGTTTCTACACCTACCCCACCAAGGGACTGGACTCCATTAATGCCGACATATACTTCCCCAACTCCTACTCCTACGACACCCACTCCTACGACACCTGCTCCCACCACGCCTACACCACCAACTCCTCCCGAGACGGTACCAAGTGGGACCATAAGGTGTTATGACGCTACAGAGAACAGTATAGCGGTTTCTTATGAGATTAAACACGGGAGTAACGCGTCGGTTTTTAGAGGAAATAACAGGATTGTTGCTATTGGATCGGGAACAAGATCGGGAAATTATAAAGAAACGGGACTGACTCCGGGGACAAGTTATGATTTTTATCTTAGGAATGGCCTTTTCACTTACTCCGATAAGCTTTCAAAAGTTACCTGTAGAACAGAAAGCCGGCCGGAACCGGAAATTGAAGAAGAGCTCTATGTGGAGAAAAGCGTGAAGAGTATAGAGAGAGACGGTAGCTGGGTAAATTCCATTTCTGTTAATCCCGGAGAAAAAATAAGATTTTCTATTAGAGTGGGTACAGGGAAGAAGGCGGTTAGCAACATCAAAATAAAAGATGTGTTGCCTTCAAGAATCTCTTCTATTGGTAATTTGAAGGTAGATGGAGAACTTATCTCGGGAGATATAGAAGAAGGAATAAATATCGGTAACATCTCCGCCAGTCGTTCAAAAACAATTACATTTGATGCCGAGGTTCACGAAAGGAGCGAGTTTAGCATAGGATCAACCACCTTAACCAACAAAGCAACGGCATCGTCTAGAGACATATATGCGGAAGATACCACTTCGCTGAAAGTTATTAAAGGAGAGGTTGTTGGTCCTCCAACGGAAGTGCCGACCGGAGTTACCGGAAGTGCTCTTATTGATTATTTGGGAATTTCTCTTTTCTTGTTTTCCGGCCTAGCTCTTCTTTTTAGAAGACATCTTCTGACTCTTCTTTCAAGATTGGCATGGATTAGAAAGGAAGTGAGATCTGATTGGGTATAATAAATTTAAGAAAGTTCTTTTAAAACAAAAAATCACCTTTTCGGTGATTTTTTGTTATAATGAAACTATGATCAAAAATCAAAAAACCATAGTAGGCTATAAGAAGGCGGGAGAACACCCGCTTGACTTGTTAAAGAAAATAAAAAAACAGTATCCGGCGTTAGCGGACAAAAAGATAGCATATGCGGGAAGATTGGATCCTTTGGCGGAAGGAGTTGTTTTGTTTGTTGTCGGGGAAGAGTTAAAAAATTTCGAAAGCTATCTAAAGCTTGATAAAGAGTATGAAGCAAAAATAGTTTTTGGATTCTCTACGGACACCTATGATATTTTGGGCATTTCAAAAAAGGGAGAAGAAAAAAAGCCGGATGTAAGTGAAGTGATAAAAACCCTGGAAAGATTTGAGGGCGATTTTGAATTTACTTTTCCGCCGTTTTCCGGATATAAAATAAAGAAAAAGCCTCTTTTCTGGTGGGCTCTTCAAAACAGGCTGAGCGAAGTCAAAATGCCTCAAAAGAAGGTGCAAATTTACTCAATAGAGATGTTAGAAAGCGGATTTATAAAAAAAGAAAAATTGGAGAGGGATATTCTAAAAAAAATAAAAGCAGTGAAGGGCAATTTTCGTCAAGATGAAATAACAAAAAATTGGGAGAAAATATTTGAGGAGGAGAAGAGAAAAGAATTCCTATTTCTAAAAGCGAGAATTGCTTGCAGTAGTGGTTGCTACATAAGGAGTATTGCAGACGAAATCGGCAAGGAGACAAAATTAGGAGCGGCTTTATTACACCTTAAGAGAAACAAAGTGGGAAATTATTCTCCTGATAATTGATAATTTTTTCTTCTTAATATATAATTCTCTCTGTAAGTAATAATATCTAACCTGTAAACAAAACATCTGCATCATGCTATACAAAAAAATATTTGCTGGAATATTATTTATTTTATTTTTCTTTGGTGGGGTTTTTGCCTTCTTGTATTTTGCATTCGAGGAAATAACAATGGAAAAAGTTGTTAGCTTTTTTTCCACGGACGATTTTTACGGTTGGCGGGGAGATGAAGATGTAAAAGGGGGAAATGGCGAAGGGGGTGACAAGGATACCATATGGTCTCCCGGGCCGCTCGTTAAAGACAAAGAAGATCTCACAGGATTTCTAACAAAACAAGGAATTATTGAGGAAACAAACAGGCAAAGAAGGAAGTTTGATGGGGAGGATCTTTTGGAGAATGGAAAGTTAAACCAAATTGCGGAAATTAAGTTGACCGATATGTTTGAAGAGCAGTATTTTGCTCATATTTCCCCATCGGGAGAAGGAGTCAGTAATATTGCGGAGAATACTACCTATGAGTATCTATTGATTGGTGACAACCTTGCCCTTGGCACGTACAGAGATGATGAAGATGTTGTTTCTGCTTGGATGAATAGCCCCGGCCACAGAGCAAATATCTTGAATGACAAATACACGGAAATAGGAGTAGCTGCAAGAAAAGGAGAATATCGAGATAAAGATGTCTGGATGGCGGTACAGGTTTTTGCGATGCCGATAACCGCGTGCCCGATGATAGATGAAAAGCTTAAAAACGAAATTGACAGAAAAAATGAAAGAGCTGAGAGACTTTTAAAAGAAAGGGAGGCGCTACAAAGAGAGATTGACGGAATAAGGCCGAGAGGGGGAGAGGAACATGTGGAAAAAGTAGAGGAGTATAATGCGCTCGGGGAAGAGTATAACAACCTCATTGCTCAACTGGACACCTTAATAGACAAATACAATAAGCAGATAGAAGCGAGAGATGAATGCATTCACCAATGAAATAATTAAGAAATATTATTCTCCAAGTTCCAAAGCGGGAAGTATTTTGGTTAGTCATAGCAAAGCGGTTGCGAAAAAAGCGCTGGAAATTGCGGAAAATGCCAAACACCTTAATCCGGATATAGGATTTATAGAAGAAGCTTCCATGCTTCACGATATTGGTATCTTTTTGGTCTATAGTCCCGATATCGGGTGTTACGGGAAAGATCCTTATGTTCGGCATGGGATTCTAGGGAAGGAGCTCTTGGAAAAAGAAGGATACAAGGACTACGCGTCGGTTTGTGAGAGGCACCTTATAATAACCGAAAAGGAGATTGTAGAGAATAAACTTCCGCTACCCGAAAGGGATATGGTGCCGGTTTCAATAGAAGAAGAGATTATCACTCTTGCCGATAAATTTTTTAGCAAAGGAGTGGAGAAAGATGTCACTTATGAAAGGAGCGTAGAGAAAGCAAGAGAGGTGGTAAGCAAGTTCGGGGAGATCAAAACAAGAAATTTTGACTACTTGCTAAAAAAATATAATTTAATACGGAAGTGAAACAGAAAAAGTTTCCTAAAATAGGCTTGGCGCTTGGAAGCGGAGGAGCAAAAGGCCTTTCTCATATTGGGGTTATTAAGGAGCTGGAGAAAAACAACATACCCATATTCTGTATTGCCGGATCAAGCATTGGCTCCTTGATTGGTGGAGCTTATGCAACAAAGCGGGATATCTACGGAATGGAAAAAGAAGTTTTAGGTACGAACTGGAAAAAGATATTTTCTTTAATTGATCCGGTGTTCAATGAAGGACTTATTGGAGGAAATAAAGTTAAGGAATTTATAGAAGAATATACGCAAAAAAAGAAATTTGAGGAATTGGAAGTTAAGTTTTCTGTGGTCGCAACGGAATTTAGAGAGGGAAAAGCGGTGATTATTGATAAGGGAGATGTTGCTACCGCGATAAGGGCGAGCATTTCTTTTCCTTTGCTTTTTGAGCCGGTGAGGGTCAGAGGCAAGGTGCTGTCTGACGGTGGTTTAACGATACCTGTTCCGGTAAATGTTGCAAAAGAGATGGGAGCGGAGATAGTTATTGCCGTTAATCTGGACGGAGATTATTTTAATAAGGAAAAAAACCATCGAAAAATTAATTTATATCAGGCGGCAAACACTTCTTTGAATATTTTAAGGCATCATCTGGCGTTATCTAATGTGAGAGAAGCCGACATGGTTATTTCTCCAGAAATAGGAGATGTTAAGTGGAGTAAATTTGCCGACGGGAAGGATGTTGTACTCTCCGGGGAAGAAGCGATGAGAAAGAAAATAAGAAAGTTGCGGGAAATAATAAAAAAGATTTGATGTTTTTCCTGTGCTTTGGTAAACTTAAAGAGTAGGTTAAGCTTAACAAGTAAGTTAAAATAGTGTGTCGAAAAAAAGAATAGTTTTAATTCTCGCGGTAGCTTTCTTGTTTTTTTCAGCAAGCGTTTTTCTTTTTTTCCGAGGTAGGGATGATGTGGACGAGAGCTCTCCGGAACTTGGGGGGAAAACATATACCAACGAGGAGATTGGTTATGTTATGAGTTATCCCATAGACTGGGAAGTAGAAGAAAGAACGGACTCAGAATTGTTTCACCCGAAGCTGGATGATGGGAAGGATCTACAAACGGAAATAGATTTAGATACCTTCAGTTATATTTTTGGTACTGATTTGGTAGGGCAGTCTCCACTCACTTATATTGAAGGAACAATCAACTACAATATTGAGAAAAGAGTTTATCTAAACCAAAACGAATTTACAGTTAGGCAGTGGTATGACATAGTGGCTCTTATGGAGGCTTATGTGAGTCGCAGGATTAGTGAGGCGGAGTTTATAAGAATAAGCAATGAAGTAGTCGACAAAGGGTATATTACTTCCGAAAGAGAAAAGATATTTGATCCCTGGATACCAAAAGGGGAGATAACAGAAATAGGAAAAAAGGATGTTCTGAAAACAACGCGAATCGGTGATCATCGCTATAACGGGTATCAGTACTACCTAATAAGTGTTGATGACTATATTTTTGTGTTTAGCTTTGGTTATGGCGGTGCGGTTATTCCTCGGGAAATGTGGTCAAGAAGCGATAGGCACATAAGGGAAATGATTAGGACCTTAAAGATGATTTAGCACAAGACCCTTATTCTCTTATAGATATAAATTTAAGAGTTAATGAAAATGAAATTTAAATTATACTGGTGGCAACTTATTGTCTACGAGTTTGCGATTCTTTCCGTGGGTTTAATAATTGGTGCGCGATGGCACTCTTTTTTTGCCGAATACTCTTATTTTTTCCTTTTTCTTTTTGCGGGTTGCGGAGGGTATGTTTTGTATATTTTGGTAAAACAAATTGAGAAATAACTTTGAGAATTTGTTATAGAAATTATTATGTCTGAATATTATAGGGGAAAACGAAGTAAAAATATCTATAATCCGAACGACAGAGAACCGTTTAAAATTAGCAGATCCAAAATAGATCTGTATTTGAATTGCCCGCGATGCCTCTATATTGACAGAAGGCTCGGTGTTGGGACTCCTCCGGGGTTTCCTTTTACGATTAATTCCGCGGTGGATAAGCTTCTAAAACAAGAATTTGATATTCACCGAAAAAGTGGAACAAGGCACCCCCTTCTTGAAAAATACGGGGTGGACGCAATTCCGGCCCGAGTATCAGAAATTAATGAGTGGAGGGAAAACTTTAAGGGAGTACAAATGTATCACGAACCGACAAACTTTATTGTTACTGGGGCGATAGATGATTTATGGATAAACAAAAGTGGCGAACATATCGTGGTTGATTACAAGGCTACAAGTAAAGAAGGAGAAATTGTCAGCTTAGATCAAGATTGGCAGGACTCTTATAAAAGACAGATGGAGATTTACCAGTGGCTTTTAAGGAGAAACAATATTAATGTTTCCGATATTGGTTATTTTGTTTACTGTAACGGAAAGACAGACACCGAAGCCTTTGGTGGGAAAATAGAGTTTGATGTTACTTTGATCCCGTATAAAGGAGACGACGGGTGGGTAGAACAAACACTCTACGATATAAAAGAAACTTTAAACAGTGAAGAAGTCCCCGAAGCTTCTCCCGATTGTGATTTTTGTTTATATCGTGAGGAAGTTGAAAAGGTTCTAAATGGAAAAGAATAAGCACTTTTTAAGCGCTTTAGAAAGGAGCGTGTTTTTGTTGACTTTTCTGCCTTCTTTGGTAGACTGTTCACTGGATTAAAAATTATAAAAAATTAAAAAATGAAAGGATATATTGGGAATATCGAAGAAGAGACCAAAGAGAACAGTAATTTTCGAAAAGTTCTCTATACGGCAAAAAATAGCCAGCTTGTAGTAATGAGTATCGCTCCCGGGGACGAAATAGGAGAGGAGGTTCATGATTTAGACCAGTTTATAAGAATTGAGGATGGAGAGGGGAAAGTGATCCTCAATGACGAAGAATCTGAGATTAAAGATGACTATGCCGTAGTCATTCCTGCCGGAGTAAAACACAATGTATTAAATACGGGAGAAGAGCCCCTAAAGCTCTACACATTATACTCTCCTCCCGAACATAGGGACGGAGTTGTCCATAAAACAAGAGAAGAGGCGATGGATGACGAAGAACACTTTGACGGAGAAACAACTAGATAAATTATTAAAAAGCAAAAAATCTCATGTTTTCTCCCGGGATGATGTGGGATTTTTGTTTTTAATGCTTATTGACAGAGATTTCTGTTTATGGCAGTATAGTACGTGCTCAAGTAGGTGAGGTAATCGCTTTCTGCATGCTTTGTTTCGCAAGGCATGGGAAGGAGGAAAGTCCGAACACCCCCCTTTTTAGGGAGCATGATAGCGGGTAATTCCCGTCCGCCGTGAGGCGAGGGGTGCGAGCAGAGACGCCTAAGTCTGAGAGGATTTGGGCGCCCCGCGAAGCCCGAAAGGGCGTAGTGGGGCGATCTGAATTATAAGGGTTGTTGCCCTTCTCGCTAAAGCTATGAAGGGTAATTTCGCCGAAGATTCAGCTGAAACGGCTAAATCCCTATCGGGGTGCAAGGGCAAATTTTGGTGGCCCGCTGGACTCTTTGAGTAATCAAAGAGCAAGATAAATGATTACCCCTCGATTTTCGAGGAACAGAATTCGGCTTACGTCCTACTTGAGCTTTTTTATAATTTTATCGAACGAAGAATGATAAAGCGCCTCATAAACTCCAGATCAAAAACAATAACGTTTTCTGCCGGACTTATCGCGTTTTCCGTAGGTATAAGTGCAATACTTGGGCTTTTGAGAGACCGGTTGCTTGTAAGCTATTTTGAAGTGGGAAGACTAGATATTTATTTCGCGGCGTTCGCCATTCCGGATTTTGTTTACGGGGCTATTATAACGGGGGGAATCGTTGCCGCATTTTTGCCGGTTTTTGCGAAGTCCATCGAAGAAGACGAAGAAAAGGGGTGGAAGCTGGCTAATAATACACTTAATGCGTTGTTTATTCTTCTTCTTTTTCTTTGCGGCGTTCTCTTTGTTTTTACTCCGCTTATTGTGAAAATAATTGCTCCCGGTTTTTCTGCGGAATATCTGGAGACTACGGCTCTTTTGACCAGAATAATGCTTCTAAGCCCGATCATTTTAGGTGTTTCAAGTCTTTTTTCGGGAATGTTGCAGTATTTTGACCGTTTCTTGGCATATTCTTTAGCACCGATATTCTATAATATTGGAATTATTTTAGGAATATTTTTTCTGGTTCCTATTTTTGGAATTGTCGGGCTTGCGTATGGAGTTGTTTTGGGGTCGGTAATGCACCTTGTAATCCAAGCTCCGTCTTGTTACTTTTCCGGATTTTCATATAAACCTATTCTAGATCTTAAACAGAAAGAGCTAAGAAAAATATATTATCTTATCTTACCCAGTATTGTCGGCCAAATCTCTACGAAAGTAAATGTGGTGGTAATAACCGCTCTAGCATCAATGTTAACGGCGGGGAGTATTTCAATTTTCAATTTGGCAAACCATCTGCAGGCTTTTCCGGTAAGGGTTATCGGGGTCGCCTTTGCGGTTGCGGCTTTCCCCGCTTTTTCAAGATCATTGGCGGCAAAAGAGAATAAAAAGTTTTTAGAAAATTTTTCATCGGTGGTGCGCCAAGTTTTATTTTTTATTATTCCGATAAGCGTGATGATTTTTCTTTTACGAGCCCACATTGTTAGACTTGTTTTAGGAGCGGAGGGCTTTGGATGGAAGGAAACTCAACTTACCGCCGCATCGTTGGGAATTTTCGCTTTCTCCTTTTTTGCGGCCGCGCTGGCTCACGTCTTGGTTCGGGCGTTTTTCTCTTTTCAGGACACTAAAACACCTGTTATTGCCTCATTGTTGTCGATGGCTACCAATATTGCGCTTTCCTTCTTTTTTGTCTGGGCTCTTGGTTTCAATAATTTTTTCCGAGATTTTTTGGCGAGCATATTAAGACTAGAAAACATTACCAATATTGAAGTTATCGCCTTTCCTTTGGCTATTTTAATTTCAACCCTCCTGCAGTTTGGTCTTTTAGTCTGGTTTCTTAAAACCAGGGTGGGAGGATTTAGAGGAATGGGAGTGGGGAGTTGTTTAAGAAAAGTCTTACTTGCATCTTTTACAATGGGATGTTTTACTTTTTTTACACTAAGAGTATCGGGAAACTTTATAGCTCTAGACACATTCTTTGCTGTTTTCTTACAAAGCGTTATTGCTTTGCTGGTTGCAGTTTCTGCATATGTTACAATGGTATGGCTTTTAAAGTCCCAGGAGTTCTTGGTTATTAAAAAATCTTTTTTAAAAAGATAATTTGTTTATGAATGTTAGGAATTTTTGCATAATTAGCCATATTGACCACGGAAAATCCACTCTGGCGGACCGGTTTTTGGAAAAAACAAAGACGGTTTCGGCAAAAGATATGCAAGAGCAGTTTTTAGATGACATGGAGCTTGAACGGGAAAGGGGAATTACAATCAAACTTCGCCCGGTACGAATGAATTATAAGAATCATGTACTCAACATGATTGATACGCCGGGGCATGTGGATTTCTCTTATGAAGTTTCCCGGTCTCTTGCGGCGGTTGAGGGTGCGGTTCTCCTTGTTGATGCGACAAAAGGCATACAAGCGCAAACTCTTGCCAATTTGGATCTTGCACGTGACAAGGGAGATGAGTTTAAGATTATTCCGGTGATAAATAAAATAGATTTGGAGAGCGCGCGAATAGAAGAAGCAGAAGAAGAAATGGTTCAGGTCCTCGGAGTAGATAGAGAAGAAATAATCAAAATATCGGGGAAACAGGGGAAAAATATTGAAAGTGTTTTGGATGCGATTATCGAGCGAATCCCTTCCCCTAATTCTTTTTTGGATTCGGTGGAAGGAGAGGAGAGACCTCTCAGAGCTCTTGTTTTTGACTCTGAGTATAATGCTTATAAAGGAATCATTGCCCATGTTCGCGTTGTTGACGGAGAGGTAAACGCAAAAGATAAGATTTATTTTTTTGCGTCGGAGGCCGGGGGAGAAGCGAAAGAGATAGGATATTTTTCCCCAAAATGGGTTTCCAAAGAAAAGATTGTTGAGGGGGATATTGGTTATATCGCGACAGGAATCAAAGAGATAGGAGTGGTCAGATCGGGAGATACTGTTTGCCGAAAACAGGACAAAGTATTACCACTTGCAGGATACAAAGAGCCAAAGCCAATGGTTTTTAGTAGTTTTTATCCCCAAGATGCGCAAGATTACCCGGTATTTAAGAATGCACTGTACGAAATAAAGCTTACCGATCCCGCCTTGCACTTTGAACCGGAATTTAAAGAGGTTTTTGGAAGGGGATACCGTTGTGGTTTTTTGGGTTCACTGCACTCGGAAATAATTTCTGAAAGACTGAGAAGGGAATACAAATTGGAACTTATTGTCTCTGCCCCTTCGGTGACTTTTAAGGTTATTAAAAAAAACAACGAAGAAGAAGAAATCCGCTCCGCCTCCGATTGGCCGGATGAAAGCACTATTTTAGAAAAAAAAGAACCGTGGGCTCAGTTGGAGATAGTTGCTCCGGAGATGATGCTCGGCAGTGTAACGGAAGTTTTGGCGGAGCTTAAGGGTAACTATATCGATACCCGTTATTTGTCATCGGACAGGGTGCTTGTTGTTTATGATGCTCCTTTAAGGAAAGTAATAGTGGCCTTCCATGACAACTTGAAAAGCGCTACCAAAGGATACGCTTCTGCGGGATATAAAGTGAAAGGATTTTATCCGGAAGACCTGGTGAAGATGGAGATTCTGATTGCTCATCAGGTAGACGAGGCTTTTTCGATCATTATTTCGAAGGAGGAAGCATTCACGCAAGGGAGGAGAATGACATTAAAACTAAAAGAGACAATACCCCCGCAACAGTTTGCGGTTGCCATTCAGGCAAGAGTGGGAGGAAAAATAATTGCCCGTGAAACGGTTAAGGCAAGAAGAAAAGACGTTACAGGAGATCTTTATGGTGGAGACGTTACGAGAAAGAGAAAGCTTTTGGAGAAACAAAAGAAAGGAAAGAAGAGATTGGAGAAAGAAGGGAGGGTTAATATTCCGCAAGAGGCATACTTTAAAGTATTTAAAAAATAGCCCCTTTTATAAAATCATAAAGAGTATTATAATTCAGAATGGTAAAGAAGAAAAAAAAGAAAAAAGAGGAACCTAAATATCTCGTTCTTATTCCTTTTGTTGCCGTGGTGATCTTTCTTTTCTTTTTGAATATAAATCTTTGGAATCAAAGAAAAATTACAGAAGAGCAACTTGAAAGTGTAGAAAAAAGGTTAGAGGAAATTTCAGGCAAAGAATATTTGGAAGGGCAATTACAAGGGAAAGATCTAGAAGATGAAATCGAAAGAATTGCAAGGGAACAGCTTTTATTAAGAAGAGAAGGGGAAAATGTAATTGTTATTTCTCGGGAGGATCCGGAAGAAGATGAGAGTGAAGAGGAAGAAGAGGAAGAAGAGGAAAAAAGAGAAGGAGGGGGAGGGTTTTGGGAAGAACTGAAAAGGGCTTTTTCTGGAGAATAAAAATAATATTATTATAGTATGGAGATAGAAAATGAAGTAACGAAAATTATCAATAAAATCCTCCAAGTGGAGGAGTGTCTTTGATATTGAAAAAAAGAGAGAAAGGGTAAAATCACTGGAAAAAGAAATTAGCGATCCGCACCTTTGGGATGATCCACCAAGTGCGGTAAAAAAACAAAAGGAGCTGGCGAATCTTAAAGAAGACGTAGAAGATATAGATAATTTGAAAAATGAAGCAAAGGAGTTAAAAGAGGTTTATAAAGAGATTGGAAGCGGAGAAGAGTTTTTGAATGATATTAAAGAGAATATCCTAAGTCTCAAGAAAAAAGTCAGAGACAGGGAGTTTAAAACCTTTCTTTCGGGCAGATTTGACAAAAACGATGCGCTGGTGGAAGTTTCTTCCGATGTTGGGGGGAGAGATGCCGAGGACTTTGTGGCGATGCTCTTTAGAATGTACACAAGGTATGCTGAAAGGAAGAATTTTAAAGCGGAGTTAATTTCTGCTTCTTATGGGGAAGAGGGTGGTCCTGAAGGGAGAGTCGGAATGAAAAACTTTTCTTTAAAAATCAAGGGAAAATATGCTTTCGGAATTTTAAAAGTAGAAGGCGGAGCGCATCGATTGGTAAGGAAGTCTCCTTTTTCTTCTGCTAGCCTGAGGCACACGTCTTTTGCCCAGGTTGAAGTTTTTCCAATAATAGATAATAATGATTCTCAGTTGGAATTTAAGGAAGATGAATTAAAACTTGATACCTTCAAATCTTCCGGTCCGGGAGGACAACACGTTAATAAGAGAGAAACGGCGATTCGTGTTACCCATCTTCCATCCGGAATTGTTGCCAGTTCGCAAAGCGAAAGATCACAGGCGGAAAATAAGCGAATTGCAATAGATATTTTGAAATCAAAGATTGAAAAACTGAATGAGGAGGAGAAGAGAAAAGAACAACAAGACGCAAAACAAGAAAACTCCGGCTCAAGTTGGGGTAATCAAATAAGAAATTATGTTTTGCATCCTTATAAATTAGTAAAAGACTTACGCACACAAATTGAAACGTCGAATGTAGAAAGCGTATTGGATGGTGATTTAGACATACTAAAAGATGATTTTTTTTAATAGTGTAACAAAAACATATCCCGCCTATTTGACCAAGAGGGAGAACAGTGTGCTTGAAGATGTTTCTTTCAAGATAGAAAAAGGAGAGTTTGTTTCTCTTGTTGGCAGATCGGGAGCGGGAAAGACAACTCTTTTCAGAATTCTTTTGGGAGAGGAAAAACCGACAAGTGGAGTTGTTTTTTTTGATGAAAAAAACATTCATAAAATTTCATCGCGCGAAGCATGTAATATTCGAAGAAAAATCGGGACAATTTTCCAAGACTATAAGTTGCTTTCCACAAAGACGGTTTACGAAAATATTGCTTATGCCATGGAAGTTACGGGAGCGACCGATGAAGATATCGAAAAGTATGTGCCTGAGGCGTTGGATACGGTTGGGCTTCTCGAACAAGCGCTTCATTTTCCTCACCAGCTTTCCGGAGGAGAGAAACAAAGAACGGCAATTGCTCGTGCTCTTATTCATAATCCGGATATTATTTTGGCGGACGAACCCACGGGAGATCTAGATCCCTACAACACAAAAGATGTGTTGGATCTGTTAATTAGCTTAAACGAGTCGGGGACAACGGTTATTCTTGCAACTCATGACAAGGAAGTTATCAATAATCTGGGGAGAAGGGTGGTTACCTTAAAAGATGGAAAAGTAATTAGCGACTCAAAAAAGGGAAGATTTATTTTATAGAAAATAATTGCATGAAAAATAAGAAATTAACATCAATTCGAAGAGCTATACACTTGGCTTGGAAAAACTTCTATCGCGAAGGCGGTCTTTCATTTGTCTCGGTGTTTGTATTAATGATTGTTATTATTCTTTCTTCTTCGGTATTTTTGATTAGCGGGGTTGCCGATATTGTCATTAAAGACATTGAACAGAAGGCGGATGTAACGATTGATTTTCAGCTAGCTGTCCCCGAAGAAAGAATATTTGAAGTAAAAGAAGAGATTGAAGAAAATTTTGAGATAAGCGGGATGAAATATACATCTCGCGAAGAAGCGAAAACACAGTTCATCCAGCGTTTTGGTGATCGCGCGGCGGTAATGGAGTCTTTAGAAGAAGTAGGAAATCCTTTTCCGGCATCAATAAATATTAGAGCCGATGATCCTTATGTGTATACCCAGGTTGCAAGCTTTTTAGAGGAAGAACACCGTGACCTTATTTATAATATTGATCTTTATCACCGAGAAGAAGTTATTTCCGGAATTTTTGCAATCACTGAAAACATAAGGAGAGGGGGTATAATTGTGAGTGTTGTTTTGGGAATTATCGCAATTTTACTTGTCTACAATACTATAAAATTAGCGATTTACGGGTTGAGAGAAGAAATCAAGGTGATGCGATTAGTGGGCTCGTCCAATCTCTTTATCCAAAGTTCCTTTATAATACAGGGGGCTATTTTGGGATGCATAGCGGCCTTTGTTTCTTTTGTTTTGCTTTTTTTGATGGGATTTTTAATTCCACAATCTTATAATATTACTCTGGAAGTAAATCTTCATCAGTATTTCTTGGAAATGCTTCCGGTGGTTCTTTTACTCCAGTTTTCGGTTGGTATTTTCTTGGGGGTTGTTTCTAGTATGGTTGCTACCTCAAAATACCTAAAATAACCCCCCAACCGCCTTGCAGGGTCAGACCCTGCAATTTATTGCCGGGTCGTCTAATGGTAGGACGCGAGTTTCTGG
>PWKU01000054.1 GCA_003559635.1 Candidatus Nealsoniibacteriota bacterium
GGGCTTATGGTTTTTATCTGATACTAATGATAGCAGGGATTATAACCGCCGACAGAACTCAGCGCAGAAGGGTGCAGGAAAAAGAGCGGGAAAAAGCGCGGCAAAAAAAGCTGGAACAGGCCAAAGAGATTGAAAAGGCGTACCGAAATCTTGAGGTTGCCCATAAGGATCTTGAAAAGGCGCATTCAAACTTAAAAGCCGCCCAGAATCAACTAGTCCAGCAAGAAAAACTCGCCTCCCTCGGCCAGCTCACCGCCGGCATAGCACATGAGATCAAGAACCCCTTGAACTTTGTAAACAATTTTGCGGAGGTGAGCGGAGAGATGGTTGATGAAGCTGAACAAGAGCTGGCAGGTGGCAATGGGCAGATGACAAAAGAAATCCTGGCGGATATCAGGCAAAACCTTGATAAAATTCACCACCACGGCAAGCGTGCTGATGCTATTGTGAAAGGCATGTTGCAGCACAGCAGGACCAATTCAGGACAGAAAGAACCCACCGACATCAATGCCCTGGCCGATGAATACCTGCGATTGAGTTATCATGGATTAAGGGCAAAAGACAAATCGTTCAATGCTGAATTTAAAACAGATTTTGATCCCAGTTTGCCAAAGGTTGAAGTGATTCCGCAGGACATTGGACGGGTGCTGTTGAACCTGATCAACAATGCGTTTTATGCAGTGGCTGATAAACAAAAAAACCTGTCAGGTTTGGATAGCGATTACAAACCCACAGTCACCATTTCCACCAAAAATTTCGACGGAAAAATTAAAATTTCCGTGAAGGATAACGGAAATGGCATTCCGGAAGACATTAAAAATAAAATCTTCCAACCCTTCTTCACCACCAAACCAACCGGACAGGGAACGGGGTTGGGATTAAGTTTGAGTTATGATATTGTGAAGGCGCATGGAGGGGAAATGAAGGTTGAATCAAAACCGGGTGAAGGTACTGAATTCATTGTAAGGGTAAGCTGTTAACTTTGCTCACAGAAAACTGCAATTTTTATCTTTCAAAGCATTTATTCTTGAATGTTTTACACCTTTTTATATCACAAAAAATAATTGTCTACTTTTGAGTTGTACAAAAAAGGGGAAGCCTTCAATATCAGGTATTATTTGTAACTTGGTAAATGAAAAACCAGAGACACCTAAGTCGCTAATATAGTGTAATTTAACTGACATGCCTTAATTTTCGAAACAGGAATTAACCATATACTTTCACTATGTTGAATTTTATTTTGTTTTTGATGTTAAGCATCAGCCCGGCAACACAACCGGAGCAGTTGTTCGTTGCAAGCGATTCTCTCTTTAGCCGTAATGGCATTATAATCCTGGCCCACCGGGATGGCTGGCGATTTCATCCGGGAGATGACCTGAGCTGGGCTGATCCAGATTTTGATGACAGCGACTGGATGTTTTACAAACCTGCAGGGCTAACTGAACCAATTCCCGATTCATTATGGAATGGCTATGGCTGGTTCAGGTACCGGTTTGCAGCTGATTCATCAGCCTATTCAAAGGTCACACATTTATATTTTTTTACACGTGGTGCTGCAGAAGTGTATCTCGATGGCAAACTGCTAAATCGATTTGGAACCTTTTCCAATGATATCAAAAGTGAAAAGAGATATAATCCGAATTATAAGCCCTTACCTCCAATGGCTATACAATCGGGCGATTCGCATGTTCTTGCAGTAAGGTATTCGTATCATAAAGGAGAACGATATAAAAAAATACTTGGAGAAAATGCAGGTATATTTGGCTTTAGCATCGGATTGGCTACAGATCATTCAAATCAACGAAGAATTTCAGAACGAAATATTACTCAGGCATTTGTTTACATATTAGCAACAATGCTTTTATTGATTACATTGTTACATGTTTTTATGTATGTGCTGTTTCCTTCAGAGCGATCCAACCTATATATTTCCGTTTTAGCTTTCTTACTGTTTATTCATATCATATCATCCTACATTTATCTGTTTTTTGAACTCGATATTTTGCAAAGTGTGCTTTTTCGCCACATCCCATTCATTGTTTTGTTTTTGGCAGCCCTTTCTATGTTTCCAATTACAATTAGCTCAATGTTTAACCAGAGAATACGGCTTGTTCATAAAGTTCTGATCTGGTTGTTTCCTGTTTTTGCACTTGCAAATTTTCTTCTTGCAGGCTTTGGAAATCCAAGTGTCATAATTACAGTTGCTTATATACTGGGGGTAATTGTCTTTACTTCCCAGGCATTAATAAAAGCCTTCAGAACTAAACAAAGGGGAGTGTGGATTATAACAGTTTCATTTCTGGGATTAATTATAGTTACAGTAACATGGGTCTTTTACTATACGTATACCAGAGATTTCAGAAATGAGATACATGCGGTACTTAGCTACCTGATATATGGGGCCATTCCTCTGGGGCTTACGGCATTTATGGCCACCAGATTCCGGGATCTTTACAAAAACCTCGAACAAAAAGTGCAAGAACGAACCCTGATGCTTAATCAATCACTTGAGAATTTGCGCAGTACCCAGTCTCAGCTCATCCAATCCGAAAAAATGGCTTCCCTGGGTGAACTCACCGCCGGCATTGCCCATGAGATACAGAACCCCTTGAACTTTGTAAATAACTTTGCGGAGGTGAGCGGAGAGATGGTAGATGAAGCTGAACAAGAGCTGGCAGGTGGCAATGGGCAGATGGCAAAAGAAATCCTGGCGGATATCAGGCAAAACCTTGAGAAAATTCACCAACACGGCAAGCGCGCTGATGCCATTGTGAAAGGAATGCTGCAGCACAGCCGCACCAGCACCGGCCAGAAAGAACCTACCGATATCAATGTTCTGGCCGATGAATACCTGCGATTGAGTTATCATGGTTTACGGGCCAAAGACAAATCTTTTAATGCCAGTTTTGAAACACACTTTGACTCCGATCTACCAAAGGTTGAAGTAGTTCCTCAAGATATTGGTCGGTTGCTGTTGAATTTGATCAACAATGCATTTTTCGCAGTTTCGGAGCGTCAGAAAAGTGAAACACCGACGGGTTCAAAAACCCCGTCGGGTTTGGATGACTACAATCCCGCCGTCACCATCTCCACCAAAAACCTCGGCGATCGGATTGAAATTTCTGTAAAAGACAACGGCAGCGGTATTCCGGATGAAGTAAAAGATAAAATTTTTCAACCCTTCTTCACCACAAAACCAACCGGCCAGGGAACCGGCCTGGGATTGAGTTTGAGTTATGAAATTGTGAAGGCGCACGGTGGGGAAATAAAAGTAGAATCTGCCGAAGGCGCAGGTACTGAGTTTATTATTGTTTTACCAAAATAACCAATCAAATGAAAATCCTTTTAGTTGACGATGAAAAAGATCAGATGATTTTCTAACAAAGCCCCTCGATTTTGGTTTATTAAAAGAGAAACTAAATTAAATAAAATGATGGCAAAGATTCTTGTAGTGGACGACGAAGCCGACCTGGAAGTGCTGATCAAGCAGAAGTTCCGCCAGGAAATCCGTGAGCAGAAATACGAATTCCTGTTTGCCATCAACGGCAGGCATGCACTGGAGCAATTGGAGCAAAACACCGATGTTGACCTGGTGCTCAGCGACATCAACATGCCCGAGATGGATGGCCTGA